>CALKEI010000058.1 GCA_938085095.1 uncultured Luminiphilus sp.
CGGGCGGACTCAATATCCATGCAGATAACCTGATGCCCGACCTCGGAAAATACCGCCGCCTGCACCAGTCCAACATAGCCGCTACCGAAGATACTGATTCGCACAGTCTTTCCCCCTAATCCAATCCGAATATCGTAAACGTAAACCCATGACGGTTTGTAGTGTCACAATGACAAAAGCCTGACGCCGGGGCTGCGTTCCGCTAACATTCGCCTCACATTGAAAACCAAAAAGGTCGGCGTGCCCGGCCTCGCTCTGCAGGATGCCACCATGAACCAAGCTGCCACCCACCTATCGCAGTACCTCGACCGCGACGCACAGACCATCGAGGCCTTTGACGCCGAGCTGTGGTCAGCCATGAGTGCTGAAACAGTCCGTCAGGAGGAGCACATCGAACTGATCGCGTCGGAGAACTATTGCAGCCCGCGCGTATTGGAGGCACAGGGCTCTGTACTGACGAATAAATACGCCGAGGGTTATCCCGGTAAGCGTTACTACGGCGGTTGCGAGTTTGTTGACAAGGCAGAGACCCTGGCGATCGAGCGTGCCAAGGCGCTGTTTGGCGCCGACTTTGCCAACGTTCAGCCCCATTCGGGCTCGAGCGCCAATATTGCGGTTTTTCAGGCCTTATTGAAGCCGGGCGATACCGTATTGGGTATGAGCCTCGCCGACGGAGGGCACCTGACGCATGGCGCCTCAGTCAATTTTTCGGGCAAAATTTATAATGCCGTGCAATACGGCATTGATCAGGCCAGCGGCCTCATTGACTATGACGCGGTGCGTGAGTTGGCGTTAGAGCATAAGCCCAAGCTCATTATTGGCGGATTCTCGGCATACAGTCGGGTACTCGACTGGTCCAAGTTTCGTGACATTGCCGATGAAGTGGGCGCTTTTTTACTGGTCGATATGGCCCATGTGGCCGGATTGGTGGCCGCGGGTGTTTACCCAAGCCCCATCCCCTACGCTGACGTGGTGACCACCACGACCCACAAAACCCTGCGCGGTCCCCGTTCAGGTCTCATTTTGGCGCGGGCCAATGAAGCGCTGGAGAAGCAATTCAACTCGGCGATCTTCCCCGGCGCTCAGGGTGGTCCGCTGATGCATGTGATTGCCGCTAAGGCCGTGGCGTTCAAAGAGGCGATGGCGTCTGATTTTGTCGACTATCAAAAACAGGTGATTCGCAATGCCCAGGCGATGGCAGCGACCTTTGTAGAGCGAGGCCACAAGATCGTTTCGGGTGGCACTGACAATCACTTGATGCTGCTGGATCTGATTGGCAAAGAGTACACAGGCAAAGATGCGGATGCCGCATTAGGTGATGCCTACATTACGGTGAACAAAAATGCGGTACCTAACGATCCGCGTTCGCCGTTTGTTACCTCCGGCCTACGATTGGGCACGCCCGCGATTACCACCCGAGGATTCGGAGTTGAAGAGACCGAATTATTGACGGGCTGGATCTGTGACGTGTTGGCCTCGCTGGAGACAGGGACCTCAGGGGAAATCATTCCCGCGGTGCGCGAGCAGGTCAAAGCGCTTTGTGCCAAGATGCCAGTCTATACGCGCTGAGGGAGTGAGCGTCTCACGGGCGCTCTTCAGATCATGCATTGCCCTTTCTGCAGTACCGACGAAACTAAGGTCATCGATTCTCGCCTCGTGACAGAGGGGGCGCAGGTGCGTCGTCGCCGTGAATGCCTCAGTTGTACTGAGCGGTTCACGACCTACGAGGCGGCCGAGCTTGTGTTGCCGCGCATCATAAAACAAGACGGCAGTCGAGAACCCTTTGACGAGGAGAAACTCCGTGCGGGGCTGCTCCGTGCGCTGGAAAAGCGGCCGGTGTCGGTCGAAAGTATTGAGGCAGAGATTGATCAGATAAAACATCGTCTGCGCGCTACCGGTGAGCGGGAAGTCAAATCCTTGCAGGTGGGGGAGCGGGTAATGGAGTCGCTCAAAGCGCTGGATCATGTGGCGTATGTGCGCTTTGCATCGGTTTACCGCAGTTTTCAGGACCTCGCTGAGTTCCGAGATGCCATCGAATCTTTGGAAGCTGAGCCGAGCCAGGACGAATCACCATGAATCACCCTCAAGATCGTGTGCTGATGGAGCGCGCGATCGAGGTGGGTCGACAGGCCCGTTACTGGTCGGCACCCAATCCGCCTGTGGGGTGTGTTCTGACCCGCGACAGTGAAGTCATCGGGACCGGATTTACCCAACCTGCCGGCCAAGCTCACGCGGAGGTCATGGCGCTGGAGGCTGCGGGGAACGCAAAGGGTGGCACAGCTTACGTCACCCTGGAGCCCTGCAGTCATGAGGGTTCTACCGGGCCGTGCGTCACGGCTTTGATCGCCGCCGGCATTCGCCGCGCAGTGGTAGCCGTGGAAGACCCTAATCCGCAGGTCGCGGGGCGCGGCATGGCCGCACTGCGGGACGCAGGTATCGAAGTGGATTTGGGCGTGGGTGCCGAACAGGTGGAGCAAGATCTCGCCGGTTTTCTGCTTCGGATGCGTCGTGGATACGGCCGTATCACGCTGAAACTGGCGGTATCCCTTGACGGACGCACTGCGATGGCGTCGGGGGAAAGTCAGTGGATTACGGGCGAGCCCGCCCGGCGCGACGTGCAGCTTTTGCGGGCACAATCCGATCTGATTGTAACGGGCGTGGGCACCGTGCTGGCTGATGATTGTCGTCTGACGTTGCGCCCTGATGAGCTGCCGCTAGAGGATGAGGCAAAGATGCGCGCGCTGGCGCACCCACCCGCGCGCATGGTGCTCGATTCTCGAGGCCGGATGCCCGCTGATGCGCAGATTTTAGAGGGCACTTCAACAGTGATCGTCACGACCGAGGGCGTCAATATGGATGAGGCGAACTCGCTGTGCCGTTTGCCGGCTGATCAAGTGGGCAGGGTGGATCTGGGTGCTTGGGTAGCGTATCTGGGAGAGCAGGGGTACAACGACATTTTGGTTGAGGCGGGCCCGACTCTCTCTGGTGCCCTGCTTCAGGGCGGTTGGGTGGATCGGCTCATTTTATATCAGGCGCCTAAAATTTTGGGGGACTCGGCTCGTCCGATGGCGAACATGAGCATTGATGCCCTGGCAGAGGCCCCCGAATTCGACACCATTGAGGTGACCCGTCTGGGTGCAGATCTGCGTATCATGGCGACCCCAAGAAACGGGCATAGCGCGAGTTAGTGCTCCGCGGCCGCGCATCAGATCAGGAGTCACCGTGTTTACAGGAATCATTCAGGCCGTTGGCCGCATTGCCCAGATTGAATCGGGCGAGCAGGACATCCGGCTTCGCATTGAGACAGGCAAGCTTCCGCTCGCTGAGGTGTCGTTGGGCGATAGCATTGCGAGCAGTGGCGTCTGTCTTACGGTAACCGAGTTACCCGGTGACGGCTTTTGGGCCGATGTGTCTCCCGAGACACTGTCGCTCACCACCTTAGGCACCAAGGGTGTGGGAGATGTGGTGAATTTGGAGACGTCGCTCACACTCAGTACGCCCCTTGGTGGACATTTGGTCAGCGGACACGTTGACGGCGTCGGGCATATCGAGACGGTGACCGAAGATGCGCGATTTTGGCGCGTGCGGGTGGCGGCACCAGAAAAATTGGCGCGTTACATCGCCATGAAGGGCAGTATCTGCGTAGATGGCACCAGCCTCACCGTCAATCAGGTTGAGGGCGCCAGCTTTGAGCTGACCATCATCCCGCAAACCTGGGAGGAGACCGTGTTCAGTGAATACCAGACGGGAAGTCCGGTGAATCTGGAGGTCGACGTGATCGCGCGCTATTTGGAGCGGCTGATGCAGTTTGATCAGCCGCTGGCAGAGTGACGATGTCATGACAAAGTATGCCGATATCGACAAGGTGCTCAGTGAATTGCGGCACGGGCACAGCTGCCTGCTGTTGAACGAAAACAGCGCGGGTGGCATGACGGGTTTTGTTGTGGTGGCGGCAGAGCACTGCGAGCCGAGTCATATTGCCTTTATGGCGCGCCAGGCTCGCGGACTGGTTTGTCTGGCCATGACGCCCCAGCGGTGTGAGGAGCTGGAACTTCCATTAATGGTAGAGGGCGATGATTCCATGTCGCCCTTCACCTTGTCGATCGAAGCCGCAACGGGAATTGATACGGGCATTTCTGCCGCAGACCGGGCGAGGACCGTGCGGGTGGCGGTCGATGCAGCGAGCCAGCCGGTCGATCTGGTACAACCTGGACATATTTTCCCGATTGCGGCGGCCGTGGGCGGGGTGCTGACGCGCACTGCACCAGCCGAGGCGGCGATAGACCTGACCACACTGGCGGGCTTATTACCGTCGGCCGTCTTCACTGAGGTGTTGGACGGCGAGGGTGCCGTTGCGGGGGCCGACTACCTCATGGACTTTGCTGACCGGCACCAGCTGGTGGTCGGTCAGGTCTCAGATCTGGTGACCTATCGGCTGGCCAACCAAAAGACAATCAGCGCGGTGCGCCGGGGACGACTAGAAAGTCGTTACGGTGTATTTGATGTGACCGCGTATCAGGACACCACGCAGGGTCGCGTTCATCTGGCCCTGACAAAGGGAAAGGTGGAATCGGCAACGCCGACACTGGTGCGCGTGCATGTGACGGCGGTGTTTCGTGACTTGGTAGGCACGACGCTCGATGGGCACGCGTCATGGTCCTTTGACGCCAGCCTCAAGGCCATTGCTGAGTCCGAGAGCGGCGTGCTGGTGCTCCTGAGCAAACCCGAAACGGCCGAGGATCTGCTGCAGGGCATTGATCGGCTGTTGGGTGAACCTGAAGGTGAGACCGCAAGTAGTCAGGATGCTTACAATCAGATTGGTATGGGCGCGCAGATCCTGCGCGACCTCGGTGTGGGTCAGATCCGGTTAATGGGTGCGCCGCTGACGTACAATGCGCTCGCAGGTTTTGGTCTGGAGGTGGTCGATTTTGTCTTGCCACCCGAGGCACCCGCAGATCACTGAGGAATCACAATCCATGTCTGGTAAAGGGATCGACAACTCACCCACACGGGTGTCAGGTAATGATGGCGGTTACGTGATCGTGATCACGCGTTGGAATGAGGAGATCGTCAATGGTCTGCTCGACGGCGCGATGCGGGCATTGTCTGACGCCGGCATTCCTGCAGAAAACGTCCGGGTGGTCCATGTGCCGGGCGCGTTTGAAATTCCGTTGGCCTGCCAGGCCGCCGCCGAGCGCCCAGACTGCGATGCCGTCATTGCGCTGGGAGCGGTGATTCGAGGCGGCACGCCGCATTTTGAATATGTGGCGGGCGAGTGCACCCGCGGCATCGCTGCTGTGGCGCTAGCCTCTGGCAAACCAGTGGCATTTGGCGTGCTGACGGTGGATACGCTGGCGCAGGCTCAGGAACGTTCAAGTGACGACGATGAGAATAAAGGTGCCGAGGCAGCCATGAGCGCGGTCGAGATGGTGAGTCTGTTGCGGACGATGCGCGACTGATGTCCCAGCAAAACGCCCTTGCGGCGCAGCGGCGCAAAGCTCGGCACTTTGCTTTGCAGGCGCTTTATCAGTGGACCCTTTCCGGGGCCAGCGTGAGCGATATCGAGGCGGAATTTCGCGTTGATAATGATTTCCAGCACACCGATGGCGACTACTTCAATGCTGTACTGAAGGGGGTCGCAGAGCATGTCGAGGCCCTCGAAGCCCTTTTTCATCCGGTGCTCGATCGAACTCTGGATGAGCTTGATCCTATCGAGAGAAATCTCCTGCGGCTGGGTACCTTCGAGCTGAGAGACCGAATAGACGTACCGTATAAAGTGGTCATCAGCGAAGCGGTGGCGCTGGCGAAGAAGTTTGGTGCCACAGACTCTCATCGTTATATCAATGGTGTGCTCGATAAGGTGGCGCGTGATCTGCGAACGGTGGAACACGCGCAAGAGCGTTGATGACGAGCAGTGAATTTGAACTGATTCAGAATTACTTCACGGGTTTGGGTGAGGGGGAGGCAGTTCGGCTCGGTATTGGTGACGACGCTGCCGTCCTTCAGGTGCCCGCAGGACATGTTCTCCAGATTTCAACGGATACCGCACTCGAGGGCACCCATTTTTCTGCCAATCTTCCCGCTGCTGACATTGCCTACCGCAGCGTGATGGCCGCCGCGAGTGATCTCGCGGCGATGGGTGCGGTTCCCATGGCGTCCTTGCTCTCACTGACACTCCCCGAGGCCAATAGTGACTGGTTGCGGGATTTCTCGACTGGTCTCGGGACCGCCTGCGCAGAGATCGGGCTACCGCTGGTAGGGGGAGATACCACGAGGGGACCGCTTGCGATCACCGTCACAGTGATGGGGTCGACGCCCGCTGATCAGTTTATGACTCGGAGTGGAGCAGAGCCGGGTGATCGACTGTGTGTCAGTGGCACGCCGGGTGATGCTGCGGCTGGCCTGGAGATCCTGAAAGGCGATCTATTGGTTGCGGACGACGCGATCTCGGCTGCTCTCGCGGCACGTTTTAGGAGGCCTGACGCGCGCCTGACGCTGGGCCAAACACTCCGGGAGATCGCTTCGGCTTGCATTGATATCTCTGACGGATTGCTCGCTGATGCGGGGCACCTAGCAACGTGTAGCGGCGTGGCGATCGAGATCGATAGCAGTCTGCTGCCTCTGTCTGAAGCGCTGTGCTCGGTCATCGATATGCAGCAGGCAAAGGACTGGGCGCTGGCGGGTGGTGACGACTATGAGTTGTTATTTACGCTGCCTCGCAACGCGCCCCTGCCAGCAGGCTGCACTCAAATTGGTCGTGTTGTATCGGGAAGCGGGATATCCTGTGATCACGTCCCCGAGCTTGCTGGCTATGACCACTTTGCACACTGACACCGATAACCCAACCCAGGCACGGATCACGAATATCGCGACAGTGGTTGCTAGCGGTTGCGGTACCGGTCTATCGCCCATTGTCCCCGGAACTGTCGGGAGTGTATTCGCGGTGGCGTGTTTGGCGGGCACATTGGGAGCACCCCTCCACTGGCATTGGTGGTCCTGGTTGTTTGCGGTGCTGCTAGCGGTGTGGTCAGCCGGCCGCGCGGGTGAGAGCTGGGGCGTGATCGATCATCCCGCAATCGTGATCGATGAGGTAGTCGGCGTCTGGCTGGCACTGCTGATTCCCATGACCGTATTGACCTTCACCTTGCCGAGCGGAATTTTGTTGCTGGGGTCTTTCGCACTGTTTCGCGTCTTTGACATTGTTAAACCCTGGCCTGTCGATATTCTTGAGCGGCATGTGCCCGGGGCTTGGGGCGTCGTGTTGGATGACCTGGCGGCCGGGTTAATGGCCGGCGGCTGTATGACGTTGGTGTTGGTGGGCACGACGACGCTCTGAGGCAACAAGCGGCGTGTGACCTTCATCTTGCGTGACGCTATGTTTCGCGATGCACCATCTTTCGGGCCAGAATGCGGAGCGGGTCCGCTCGTGTTCCAAAATCAGCCAGTGCGTTGAGTGCTTCGGTCAGCAGGTGATCTGCTTCCTGTTTTGCCCCCTCTAACCCGAGGGTGCTGACGTAGGTCGATTTCTCTGCACGTTCGTCTTTGCCGGCGGTTTTGCCCAATGAGGCGCTGTCGCTGGTAACGTCCAGCACATCGTCAGTCACTTGAAAGGCGAGACCGACGGCTCTGGCAAATCGGGCCACTGCCCCGCGTTGCTCAATCGAGGCGTTGGCGCAGATGGCCCCCACTTCAGCCGCGGCTGAGATCAGCGCCCCGGTTTTAAGGTGATGGATCTCCCGTAATTGCGTCACCGGCACCGCCCGGTGCTCGGCAGCCAAATCCAGCGCCTGACCCCCCACCATGCCGTGAAAGCCAACCGCTGTGCTGACCACTCGCAGCATCTCGAGCCGCTGTTCGGCACTCACCGACTCGATGTCTATCAGTCTTTGAAAAGCAGCGGCCTGCAGCCCGTCGCCCGCGAGGATGGCCGTGGCTTCATCGAAGGCGCAATGCAGCGTTGGCTGGCCTCTTCTCAGGTCATCATCATCCATTGCAGGCAGGTCATCGTGAACGAGTGAGTAGGTGTGGAGTAGTTCGATCGCTTCCCCAGCCATCACCGCCGCAGCAACGGGCTGTCCCGCCACCAGTTCGGCGCAGGTAAGGGTTAGGCGACTGCGAAGTTGTTTGCCCGGGTGTTGAGCAAGGTAACGAAGCGCGCTTTCGAGTCGGGGGTCGGGGCAGGACAGCCAGGCGAAGGGTTCCATGACTGCGTCAGCCCTCTGCCGCCGAGTTGTCCTCCTCGAGTAACGACCCGTCTGCGGCAACCTGGGCAACGCGTTGCTCCGCCGATTCCAACGTTTTCTGAATACTGCTCGTGAGCTGGACGCCTTTTTCATACAGGACCAAAGCGGCTTCCAGCTCGATTTCGGGGTCCTCTAGTTGCTCAACCAAATCACCCAGCTCTGCCATTTGCTGTGTGATGCTGGGAGAGGGCTGATCTTTGCTCGACTTTGTCACGCTTGAGTACTTCCCGGAGAGAATGAGTTAGAGAGCCTGCTGGCTGCTGGGTTCGGTTGCGCTTTGTGCGGCAGCGATGATGGACTCTGCCGTCAGCCCTGCGAGTCGCCGGCACTCACCTTGTCCTGCATGAGCGATAAAATGATCCGCGATGCCGATATGGCGCAGATTGCAGACAACGCCAGATTCAGCGAGGAACTCGGCCACTCCACTGCCTGCGCCGCCTGCGACAGCATTTTCTTCCAGAGTGATGAGCAGGTCGTGCTGCTCTACCAGAGAGAGAATCATCGCCGCGTCGAGAGGCTTCACCCATCGCATATCAACTACCGTAGCGTTAAGTGTTTCCGCAGCGAGGAGCGCCTGGTCGAGGAGTACCCCGAAATTAAGGATCGCGACCCCGGCTCCCTGTCTGACCACGTTGGCCTTGCCGATTTCTATTGTGGGTAGCCCCGAGTCGATGGCGGCACCGGTTCCCTCGCCTCTGGGATAGCGTACTGCGGCGGGGCCCTCATGCAGCCAGGCGCTTTGTAGCATTTTCCGGCATTGGTTTTCGTCGCTAGGCGCACCAATCACCATGTTAGGAATGCAGCGCAGATAAGAAAGATCAAAGGTGCCGTGATGGGTGGGCCCATCCTGACCGACCAGCCCGGCTCGATCGATGGCCAGCGTGACATCCAGCTCCTGGAGCGCGACGTCGTGGATCAGTTGGTCGTAGCCTCGCTGTAGGAAGGTCGAGTAGATCGCAAGAACGGGCTTCAGGCCATCACACGCCATGCCAGCTGCCAACGTCACCGAATGCTGCTCAGCGATGGCCACGTCGTAAAAACGTTCAGGGAATTGCTTGGCGTATTGGACCATCCCGGAGCCCTCGCACATGGCAGGAGTAATACCCACAACGCGGTTATCTTCCGTCGCGAGATCGCAGAGCCATTGGCCGAACACGTCCTGATACTTGGGCGCCTTCGGTTTTACAGGGACTGCCGATTTGGCAGGTTTAGCCGGCTCCAATTTATTGATTGCGTGGTAGCCAATGGGATCTCGCTCCGCAGGGGCGAAACCTTTGCCCTTGATCGTTCGAATGTGCAGGAACTGAGGACCTTTGAGGTCTGCCATCACTTCGAGTGTGCTGACCAGCTGGGGCAGGTCATGACCGTCCAGCGGGCCGATGTAGTGCCAACCCAGCTCTTCAAACATGGTGCCCGGTGCCACCATGCCTTTCATGTGCTCTTCGGTTTTTTTAGCCAGGTCCCAGGCGCCGCGAACGTGCCCCAGGATCTTCTTGGAGCCCTCCCGAAGGGCGGTGTAGGTCTTGCTGGCCCAGATCTTGGCGAAGTAGGTGGCCAAACCGCCGGTGTTATGCCCGATCGACATCTGATTGTCATTCAGGATGACCAGCATATTGGGGCGTTCATGTCCGGCATGGGCCAGCGCCTCGAACGCCATGCCACCGGTAATGGCTCCGTCACCGATGACGGCAATGACTTTACGATCAATACCCTGTTTTTGTGCCGCCAAGGCCATGCCCATTGCGGCGGAAATGCTGGTTGAGGAATGCCCAACCCCGAACGTATCGAACGGGCTTTCGGATCGCTTGGGAAAGCCGGACAGGCCCTCTAGCTGCCGCATGCTACCCATGCGATCACGCCGCCCCGTGAGAATTTTATGCGGATAGGTCTGGTGACCAACATCCCACACAATGCGATCGTGAGGAGTGTTGAAAACGTGATGCAACGCTACGGTCAGTTCTACAACACCCAGCCCCGCACCAAAATGCCCGCCGGTGCCGGCTACTGAATACAACAGATCGTGCCGCAGCTCTTCCGCCAGACGAACCAGCTCATGACTCTCGAGTTGGCCCAGTCCATCGAGATCAGTCGATAGGCTGTCCAGAAGCGGTGTAGAGGGTCGTAGTGTCGGCAGATCTTCAATCATACCAACGATCATACCCCAAGTTCCTGCGTCAGCGTCGCGCTAAATCAGGAGGGGTCGAACTGCTTCCGCAGGCGCTCCAGCGCTTTACGTTCGTGCTTACCGGGTCGCTGCGAGGGTCGTGCCAAGGCGCCTGCCGCCTTGCGCGCTTCTGCAGCACGGGTTCGTCGGTCGAGGCTGGTTTCGGTCTCCTCGTACAGGGCCTGTGCAATCGGCGCGGCGCGGCGTTGTTCGCTGACGGCTGTAATCATCACCTCGCGCTCGTCCCAGCCCTGACGAATACGTAACACATCGCCCGGGGTAACTTCCCTTGAGACTTTTACGCGCTGCCCGGCAAGCTGCACCTTGCCGCCCTCGATCGCTGTTTTAGCCAGTGTTCGAGTTTTGAAAAACCGTGCCGCCCAGAGCCATTTATCAATTCGGACCTTTTGGCTGTTGTGTCCGCTGTCAGTCAATGTCGGGTAACCCGTCGAGGATTTCCTCAAAATGGAGGATGGCGGGGAACCGCGTTGTTAGCCGCACTGGCAATGAGGAGTCGGGCTGCCGCAATGTCAGCAGGTGTGCGATGCCAAATTCCTCCGCTGAGTCGAGGACATACTCCGAGTCATCGATAAACAGGGTTCGTTGGGGGTCGAAGGGTCTCTCTGTCATCAGCGTATCCCAAAAGACGGGAGTTTCCTTTGGCACGCCGTACTGGTGAGAACTGATCATTGCGTCGAACCACTGAGCCATCGGTAGCCGCTCAGCTTTCATATCGAGTGTGAGCGGGTGGGCATTGGTGATCATCACTACGTCGAGGTGACTCGCCTGTAAATGTTGTAGAAACGTCTCTGCCTGAGGGCGCCAGCGAATGCCTTCCGTATAACCGGCTTTGATTCTCGGGATGTCCAGTTCCAGCGTGCGGCCCCAGAAATCGAGGCAGTACCAGTTCAGTTTGCCCCGCTCATCTGCAAAAAGGGGGGCGAGCGTTTCCTGACTGGTTTTGACGTCCAGCCCTCGCGGACGGCCCCACTCGCCGGGAATCACGGTGCCCCAGAAGTGATTATCGAACTCCAGATCAAGGAGTGTGCCGTCCATGTCGAGCAAAATGGTATCGAGTTTGGACCAGTCAACGCCTTCTACCGAAAGACTGGAGGCCACAGTGAGTGCCATCGGGTGCTACCCTGTCACGATGAAAGAAGGTCACTATAGCGGCAACCCCGGCCTCGATGCGACGCTCAGGGAGACAAAACTCACGTTGCCGGCCCTGATTACTGCGCTGAGAGCACTCGCCGAAGATGCCTCGCAGTGCATTCTCGATTTATATGCCGTCTTAGGCGAGGTGGCGGTGAGCCAGAAGTCTGATGCCAGTCCGGTCACCGAGGCCGACCATGCCTCCCATCGTTTGATTTGTCAGACCTTGCAAGTCCTGACACCCGATATTCCCATCCTGTCTGAAGAATCCACGCTCGAACAGTTAATTGGCCGCCGGGAGTGGCCGGTGTGTTGGATGATCGACCCGCTGGACGGCACTCGCGAGTTTATCGATGGCACCGGGGAATTCACGGTGAACATTGCACTGATCGTCGACGCCGAGGCGGTACTGGGTCTCATCGCGGCGCCTAATCGCGGCCACATCGATCTGGGTGTGCCTGAGTGGGGCGCGCGACGCTATCCACTCTTCTCCAGCGAGGACGGTGAAAGCTTGGCGACGCGCTCGCTGGATCCCGGCAGACAGCTGGTGATGTCGGCCAGTGCGCGCCATCGTGAGGAACGTGTTCAGGTCATGCTGAATCGCCTCTCTGACCTCGCTGAGGGGGCTGTGCGGCTCAATGCGGGCAGTGCCCTCAAGTTCTGCGATGTGGCGTCGGGCGGAGCCGATATTTACCCGCGGACGTCGCCCTGTTACGAGTGGGATTTGGCGGCGGGCGATGCACTCGTTCGAGCCGCCGGGGGCCGGGTCACTACGCTCGAGGGCGCGCCGATCCGCTATAACCAATGGGATAGCCTCAAAGCGCCAAAGTTCGTGGCCGCCGGTGACAGGCAGATTGATTATCTCGAGTTGATCCCTGATCCAGACCTGTGAGCGGGCCATCACCCCTTTGAACGCTGCGTGTGGAGGTGGCGAAATGGTATCGATTGGCCGATATCCAGTCGCGGTAGCATGAAGGGGTGCTTGTCAGTGTCACCCAACCCCAGTTAGATTCACTCTTGGGCGACGGTAGGGTAGTGCATGACAGAACGCGTGGGACCAGATGAATCGGCGGCTAACGAAGATCTCTCCCCGGTTGAGCGGTTGGCGCTGATGCTGACGCAGCATCGCACGCTGGATCAGAAAATCGTCGAACTCCAATCGCGTCCCTGGCAGAACCAGCTGCTGGTGCAGCGCCTGAAGAAAGAGAAACTGCGACTCAAGGAATCGATTCAGCGGTTGAAGGACGAGATGATTCCCGACCTCAACGCATAAGCTCAGTCGATTCGTCGGCCTTCGAGTTCGAGTAAAGCCACTTTGATATTGAGGCCTCCCGTAAAGCCGGTGAGGGTTTGGTCGCTGCCGATCACGCGATGGCACGGCACGATAATCGGGAGCGGGTTGCGGCCCACCGCACCGCCAACGGGCCGGGCGGACCGAGGTCGGTTAATTGCCCTGGCAATATCACCGTAGCTGACCGTTTCGCCAAAGGGTATGTCGAGAAGGGCCTCCCATACCGACTCCTGAAAGGGCGTTCCCCGCCAATCGAGTGGGACAGTGAACCGGGTGAGACGTTGTGCGAAGTAGGCAGTCAGCTCGCGCTTTGCCAAGGCGAGGATCGGGTGCTTATCCTGGCCATCTGCGCCACTTTTTTTCCGATGGGCAAATCGCAGCCCGGTGAGGCCCTGCTCGGTGGCCTCCAACGCCAGAGTGCCTAAGGGTGTTGTCAGTAGGGCGCAGCAAACCGTCATATTGGTCGATCTTAAATTTCTTGCTGTGCGTTGACTGCAGGGGCTAAGAGCAGTCCGGCACAGAGCAGTAAGGTCATTATCTCTAGCCCGTCGGACAGTTGCGCCGGATCATTGACGGCAAGCAAGCCAGGCACGGAGACGCTGCACAGCAACGCAGTGAGTCCTACGCTCAGTCGCCGGGTACCCATGAGCCCGAGGGAGAGCAGCATAAAGAGTACGCCACGGCCCGCGGTAGCCAAGCTTGCCTCAGTCAGCGGCTCCCACCAGAGTTGGGTGACCAGCATGATGCCAATTGTCAACGCCAGGAGCATTGCGAGCAGGCGCAGTCGTTCCCGGGTGAGTGATGTAACGATGGGCATGTCGCTATCTCTCTTCAGGCCGCTGTTGGCCTCATGATGATCCATGATGACAGGTAACGCGGCGGCAAAGTAGCCGAGACAAATTCGCGTGAAGCGGCTATACGAAAGGTATGATGCACAGTATGAATGCTCCGCCACTCGACGCTGTCCATATTGTCGCCTCGCTGACGCCCGAGTCTGCGCCGCTGCTAAATGTGGTCGTCCACGATTCAGTCGGATCTACCAATGATGTGGTGCGAGAGCGCGGACAGGGGCGATCGCTCCACGGTGCTGTGGTGTTGGCAGAGGAACAGACTCAGGGTCGTGGGCGTCGGGGCCGCACTTGGCACAGCCCGGCGGGCGCCAACCTTTACTGCTCTCTTGGATGGCGCTTCGAGCGACCTCTGCAGACGCTGTCCGGACTTAGCCTCGCTATCGGCGCGATGATTGCCGAGACCGTTGAGGCTGACTACGGCGCTAAATTGGCGCTTAAATGGCCCAACGACCTTTTTTACGAGGGCCGCAAGCTGGGCGGGATATTAGTCGAGATGGTTGGTGAGGATAGTGGTCGACAGCGGGTCATTATGGGAATCGGACTCAATGTCGATATGCCGATTGGGGAGGGTGATGCTATTAACCGGCCCTGGACAGACCTGCGGGCGGCAATCGGCAGACCTATCGATCGGAATGAGTTGGCGGGCAGATTGCTGAGTCAGTTGGCAGAGGGTCTGACACAGGTCGATCGATATGGCATGGGCGAGTGGCTGCAACGCTGGCGACAGTGGGACTATCTCAAAGGCCGGTCGGTTGTGGTGGAGGGTGTGCCACCGGTTACGGGTATTGCTGCAGGCATCGATGATGACGGCGCTTTGCTGGTCGATACGGCATCAGGGCGGTCCGTGTTGGCTGGGGGTGAAGCCAGCCTGCTCCAGATTGGCCGCGCGCTATGATAGCCCCGGCACCGTGGCTGCTTCTCGATGTCGGTAACACCGCCATCAAATGGCGCCTGGCCGATGCCGATGGCTTACGGGAACAAAATGGTGTGGCTGCTACCCGTGCTTCGTTGTGCGAGTCAGTGAACACGCATGAATGGAAGGCTGTTGCACTCTCTAGTGTGGCCGGGGAGGTGGCCGATACGGCATTGCTGGCAGCATTAAAAGCTATCAGGGCGGTGCCTGTTTGGCAGGCGAGGGCGGAATCGAGCTGCCTGGGGTTGGTTAGTCGCTACCCCGAACCGGCACGCATGGGCGTGGATCGCTGGCTCGCTATGTTGGGTGCACGCCATGCAAACGCCGGGCCGCTGTGTGTCATCGATGCCGGCACGGCGATTACGTTGGATCTGGTGGCCGCTCAGGGCCGGCACGAAGGTGGTTATATCTTGCCGGGCGCCGAGTTGATGCGGCGGGCACTGACGGCGGATACCGGTCAGATTCAGGTCGATGCGCTTGACGCGCCGACTTTAGCGCCCGGGAGCGATACTCAAACCTGCGTGAGCGCAGGCGGGTGGCGTGCTGTGATGGGCGCGGTGCAATCAGTTCTGGCTGATTACCCAGAGCATCGCGCCATGCTGACAGGCGGGTTGGCGCCGGTATTGCTGGAGATGGGGTTAGCGGCAACGCATCACCCCCATCTTGTGATGGAAGGTCTCAGGCTTTGGTTGCTGCAGACGCTTGACGATCAGGGCTCCTGAG
>CALKEI010000059.1 GCA_938085095.1 uncultured Luminiphilus sp.
ACTGATGCGCTCAGCTCGTTACGCCAATCACGCACCCACTCTCGCTCCCGGCGGACCGAAACATCTCCGGGGATTAATAGCGAAAAATTCGAGGCGGTCACTAACAGTCCGCAGGAGCCGTCATTTCGATCTCGCTCTCCCTGACCCGGCCCATTGATGATCATTAGCTCCATCGACCCCCAACGCCATCGCTCCCCGTTTCGACAGGGCTCTCCACCAAACCCGAGAGCGCGCTCAATAGGTATTGTGTCGGCGAGAAATGCGCCTCCGCCGCTATGATCTCGATCAGCATGACTGACCAACAACACGTCTACTCGGTCAACGCCCCTCCGATCGAGGTACGGCAACAGTACTTTTTCTGCCTGACTGAATCCCTCTGGCTGCCCGTCTCCAGTGTCATAGATCATCGTGCGATTCCCGGCGTGGATGACAACTGACAGGCCCTGCCCCACATCCAGTAGCGTCACCGCATCCTCGGGACTCGCAGGTTCGATATTCGAGGCACTGATAGCGGCCCCAGCGAAAGCCAGTAGCGCCCACCGGCGGGACCGGCCCCACAGCCCGATCGCGAGCATCCCCAGACCCAGCCCCTTCCAACCCAGAGGGGCCTGCAGGACCGCCCAATGCCGACAACACTCGAGCGCTAGCTGCAGAGGCCGCTGCAACAGCGCCCAACCCTGCTGACCTATCCACCAAAAGTATTCCGACAATGTGGGCGCAACATCGCTCAGTAACAAACCAATTAATCCTGCCGGTAACATGACGCCAGTGACCAGCGGCACGACCACCAGGTTCGTCACCAGACCCAAGAAGCTCGCCTCGGAAAACCAGAACAAGGTGAGGGGTGCCATCAGCCACACCATCTTCATTTGTAGCCAAAATAACCTCCCGACTCCCGGTGGTTGCCACAGGGCACTCACCAACAGCCAGGTCGCGGCCGCACTGAGCCAGAAACTGGCTCCCAGCAACGCCCTTGGATCCCAAAGCAATAGCGCAGTAAGTGCCAACAACAGACAGCGCCGCCCCCGGACAGACCACCCCAGCATTAAGGGAACTTGGGCTGCGATCAGCATGAGGTAGGCACGCACGACCGGTAGACTGGCGCCGACCAGAAGCACATACGCGCCGGTCACCAGTAACGAGCCGGCACAGGCATAACGGATGCTGCCCTGATCACCGGGCAACTGTAAAAACCGTCTGGGCAGACAAAAACAAGACAGGCAAATCGAAGCCAGCAACCCAATGTGTAGCCCGCTGATCACCAAGACGTGCACAATGCCGAGGTGGCGGAGATCCCGCCACATGTGAGAGTCCAGTGCTCTGCTGTCTCCGAGTACCAACGCCCGCATGGCCGCCCAGCCCTCTCCTGACCGTTTTGTCAGGCCCGCAATGATGCGAGATCGAAAACTGGCGATTGGGTTCTCCAACCGAGTGCTGGATAGCGGCCCTACCGCGGTCGCAGCCCCATCAACCCCCTGACTTGCCCATCTGGCCTGATCGGGGTAGCCACCGGGATTGGCCTGGCTGGTCAGTGGCTTTAAACGCCATAATCCTGCTACCTCGGTGTTGTAGCGAAGCGCTTCATCGCGCTGCGCTGAGTCGAGATACTGACTGACCAAGAGGTGCCTCGGGCCCACGCACCCCGGATCGTCAATCGCAATGACCTGCAGACGGGCAGAGACGCGTACTTGACCGGGACGGATGAGCTGTTCGCGCGGTAAGGTTGTCACCCGACCGGTCATCAACACTTCGTTTCGCAGGCAATGCTCCGAGAGTTGGGTTTGTAGCCAGAGGGCCCCATTGATTGCGCCAGAACCGACGCCTAATGAAAAAGCTGCCACCGACAGCGCACCACGACGCCAGGCGATGGGCAGCAAAAGCATTGCCGCAATACCCCAGTGCGGATCTGGTAGCAGGAGACTTGTCCCTGCACCCAGGCAAATCCAAAGTAAGTGGCGGTCTCTGAGAGTCGACACCGACGTATACCTTCTCGCCATCCGGATGCTGCCGTCGCCGCACAGGCGCTAGATGCGAGACGCCAGTCAATCAACTTGTCACTATCTGTGGTAGATCTCTGGTTAAAAATGACGCACAACCGACTATGATTAGCCCTCAAAACAGCGGACAAGCGCACCAGCGGAATGCTCAAAAGACGTCTCAGGAAATGGATTCCGACGCCGGGTAAATTACGGCAGCATCGTTCATTGAAAATGTTCGGTAGCTGGGTGGAAGAGACACACCTGTGGCAGTTAAGCCGAACCACCACCGCGAAGGCTTTCGCCATTGGCCTCTACTGCGCCATGCTGCCCGTTCCCGGACAGATGATTATCTCGACAGCGCTGGCCATCGTATTCAGCGCCAACATACCGCTGAGCTTCTCTCTGATCTTCATCACCAATCCGCTCACCATGCCCGCGGTCTATTTTGCCGCGTACAAGTTAGGGGCGTGGATTTTGGGCACCGAGCCGCTAGATGTCGAATTCGAAGCCTCTTGGACGTGGTTCACCCAGAGCCTCGACGAGATCTGGATACCGCTGCTGGTGGGGTCACAGGTCATGGGCCTGGTCTGCGCAGTGCTGGGCTATTGGCTCATCGATATGATGTGGCGAAATGCGATTCGTCGCCAATGGAAGGCGCGCCAAAAACGGCGCGGTTAGTGCGTCAGGGTCTCGGCAATCGGTAATGACGCCGCGCGAAGCGCCGGCAACGTTGCGGCCAATATCGACAGGCCGATAGCCACCGCACCGGTGGTGGCGAAATCCTGCCAACGAATATCGACGGGTACAAATGCCAGCGGGTACACATCCGTTTGCAAAAGCGGCGCCTCCAGCCACCGCTCGAGCATCACCGCCAGATCCGGCGCTGCAACGGCGAGCCCAAACCCCAGCACCGTGCCGAACACCGCACCCACAACACCAATCAGCCCCCCCTGCAAAAAAAATATCGCCGTGATATCCGAGCCCCTGCTACCCAGTGCCATCAACATAGCAACTGCTTTGCGTCGATCGGTGACCACCAACATGAGTGACGAGACGACATTAAACGCCGCCACGAAAATCACGATAAACAGAATCAGCCCAATCAGATCCCGCGACAACTGGATTGCCGTATAAAGATTTCCATGAGTCATTCGCCAATCGGTAACCCTCAGATCTGACGGCACCATTTGAATCAGCTCCCAACGCCACCGTGATGCTGAGAACACATCGTACAGTTGCACGGCCACTCCCTGACGGGTACTGCTGCCGGAGAGAAATGGCTCGAGTACGTCAAGGTGGGCTAAAGCCAGCGACTCGTCCAATTCTGTGCCCGAGTCCAGTACGCCACTCAGGCGCAGATTCAGCGGCTGATGCGCCGCCTTACCCTCCCCCGGCAAAATAAAGGTCACGCGATCACCTTGCGACAATCCGAGCCGGGAGGCCAGAGCTGACCCCAGCACTAAAGAGTCGGCGCTCCACTCTACCTGTGCAGGGGAGAGCAAGCGGGCGTATTGAGATAGCGCCGTCGCATCGACCCCAGTGAGCTGCGTGGCAGACACTGATTGCCCGCGCATCAGCAGTGCGTCAGCGCGGATGAACGGCCGGACAGCGAATACTGCAGGGTCCTGTTCAAGCGTTGCAGTGAGGTCTCTCCATTGATGCGGGGCACCCGTGCCGGTTACCTGCACGTGAGGTACCAGCGACAGGATGCGCTCACGCATCTCGCGGTCGAAGCCATTCATGACTGATTGCACCGCCAGCAGCAGCGCAATAGCGAGGGCCATACCCACAATCGACACACGAGACAGAAACGCCGACAACCCCTTACCCGGATCCAGCGTCTGGCGCAGTGCAATACTCCAACGGAGTGACCAAGGCATTAACGTGGCGCCAGCCGGCCGCTCGCCAGCGTCAGCTGGCGGTCCATGCGAGCCGCGATTTGAGGATCATGAGTGACTACCACGAAGGCCGTGTCGCGCTCACGCAGCGCGTCCATAGCACCCAGCACCTGCTCCGCGGTATCCGGATCGAGATTGCCCGTTGGCTCATCCATCAATACGCAGGCCGGTTCGTTGACCAGCGCCCGGGCGATCGCGACCCGCTGTCGCTCACCGCCTGACAAGGCGGCAGGTCGATGCAGCAAGCGATCACTTAAACCCAACTGCTCCAGCAGCGCCTGCGCCCGCGCCTCGGCCTCTCGTTTGGAAACGCCCCCGATCCGAGCGGGCATCGCCACACTCTCCAATGCAGAAAATTCTGGCAGCAGATGGTGCATCTGAAACACAAACCCCAGGCGCTGGTTGCGCCACTGACTTCGCTCACTCTCTGACATATCGGACAAGGCGCGTCCTGCAACTGCCACCTGACCAGCACTGGGAATATCGAGCCCGCCAAGCAGATTGAGCAAGGTCGACTTACCGGCGCCTGAGGCGCCCACAATTGCCAGCCACTCGCCGTCACGCACCGTCAGTTCAAGGCCGTCAAGCACCGTAATGTCCCGCCGGCCATCCGAGTAAATTTTAGTCAGCTGGCTCGCGTCCAAAACGCCGGATTCAGACATAGTTGAGCGCCTCTGCTGGAGGAATCTGTGACGCACGCCAGGCTGGATACACGCTCGCGAGCAGGCTAAGCGTTAGCGCAACGACGACAACCGCTACCACGTCCCGCCAAAGGAGTTGCGAGGGTAAACCCCCGATGTAATACACCGCCGGGTCAAACAGCACCAAACCAAAAACACGCTCTATCCACAGCGAGACATCGGATATCGAGGTTGCGAGCGTCACGCCAAGCAGCGCCCCCAGTGAAATCCCCAGCAGTGCCAACACTAAGCCCTGCCCCAAAAACAGCATCAACAACCGCCGCGCAGGCAAACCCAATACCTGCAAGATGGCAATATCACCCCGCTTTTCCGTCACCGACATGGTCAAAGTTGAAATGAGATTAAAAGCCGCCACGAGTATGACTGACGCCAGCAAAACGCCCACCGTGATCTTTTCCATTTTGATGGCCGCAAAGAGCGAGCCCTGAGAGCTTTGCCAGTTGCGCACCGTCACCGCCGCGCTCGTCATGGCGCGCAACGTCGCACTTAATTCAGGGGCCTGATCCCGATCCCATAATCGCAGTTGCACGCCCTGTTGCCCCGCCTGCCCCAATAACTTTTGGGCTGTTTCTGATGAGACATAGGCCTCGAGCGCATCGGGTGGCGCGCCCACAGCAAAAACCCCCACCACTGTTAACAAACGCGAGCGCGGAAAGACGCCCAGCGGGCTAACGGTCAGTCTGGGCAGGAGGATTTCCACTTCATCCCCGGGTCGCACCCGGAGTAGCCGGGCCAGATCCGCTCCCAAAATCACCGAAAATGGTTCTTGGGTCAGCGCCCCGAGATCCCCGTATGTGACATGAGAAGCCAGATCGATCACCTCCCTCAGCCCCGATTCGGGTGCCCCCACCAATTTGATGCCCCGGCTCTGATCGCCATACCGGAGTAGAGCGGTTCCCCTGTGGTAAGGAGTCACCGCCCTCACCTCTGCCTGAGCTGCTGACAGCCCGGCAAGCGCGCTGAGCACGTCTGCTGTCGGTTCAGCAGGCTCGAGCGTGATGTCAGGGGTGACCGCGAGCAGTCGCTCATGCAGCTCGCCGGCAAATCCATTCATCACCGATAACACCGTGATCAGAGCGGCCACACCAATCATCATTCCAAATAGCGAGGCGAGTGCGACAAAGCGTGTGAAGCGGCGTTGGCCACCGCCGAGGCTGAAGCGAAAAATTAATTCCCAGGAAAGTGGCATGGCGATCAGAGCAGGTTCAGGTCAGCGCGCTACGACGACCTTGATGCGCTCAGCGGTCACGCTGATGCGGGTCGAACTGCCTGACAGGCGCGGGTTCCATGTTGCTATCGCACCGCTGTGGATCGCCACCGCAGATCTCGCAGTCCTGATCGATCCCCACAGCACCCAATCCACCGCAGGAACCCTTGATGGGCGCACGACCGAAGATAACACCAACCGCCATCACCGCGACGATAGCCATAAACACCAATAAAGCGAGCACAAAAGTCATTGTTTACTCTCCCGAATACGGCCCTTACGAACCGTTCTTTGCCATCCACTGTGTCATCGCTGTGCTGGAGAATACCTCCAGCGCGTCCCCGGATCGCTTCAACAGGTACACGGCAAGCCCACGCTGCTCTGCGAGCAGCATCGCTTCCGATGAGCCCAGTACCGTCAGCGCCGTTGCCCACGCATCTGCCATCATCGCAGAGCCATGTACGACTGTCACGGACACCACATCATGTTGAATGGGGTAGCCCGTGCGCGGGTCGATCAAGTGCGAATATCGACGACCCTCGTGTTCATAAAAGTTACGATAATCCCCCGACGTGGCGATACCGGTGTCAGAGACAGCCAACGCCGCTTGAACGCCTCCCCGCGAGTCCGTGTCGGGACGCTCTACTGCGATTCGCCAGGCGTCGCCACGCGGGCTCAGCCCCTTCACCCTGACCTCACCGCCCACCTCAAGCATAAAATGGGGTATCGCCAGATCGTCAAGGGCATCGGCCCCCAAATCGACTGCATAGCCCTTGGCCAGCGACGAAAAATCAAGCTTCAGCCCGGGGGCTCGCTTACTCAGCGTGCGCGTGGTCGAATCCCAGTCGATCTGCGTCAGCCCGACCCGACTCTTCGCCATTTCGATGGCTGAATCAGCGGGGAACTGCCCCGGACCATTCGGACCAAAGCCCCACAAATCTGAGAGCGCACTCACACTCACGTCGTAAGCCCCATCCGTCGCGTCACTCAGCTCCAACGCCGCCGACAACACGTAGGCAAAGTCCCAATCGACCTCTAGCGGCGTCTGGGGTGGCAAGGCGTTGAATGTGCTAATCACACTCTCGGGGTCGTAGTGATTCATGCTTTGGTCAACGAGCTCAAAGGCCGCCAAGACCTCGGCCTGAACGTCCCCAACACTCACCTCGTGGGGAGCCGCCATATAGGTGAGTGACCAGCTGGTGCCATAAATCGCGCCCCCTAACTGAACCGGTCGCTGCTCACTTTCACACCCCACCAGACAGCAAAAGGCCAGCAAAATTGCTGGCCCCAGGCGATACGTGGTGGCGCAGCCGGTCATCCGCCGAAATCGTCCAGAAAGATGTTTTCTCGCTCTACACCGAGGTCAAGCAACATATTGATCACTGCCGAATTCATCATGGGCGGTCCGCACATGTAGTACTCACAATCCTCAGGCGCGGGATGGTCCTTGAGGTACTGCTCGTATAAGACGTTGTGGATGAAGCCCGTCAGACCTTCCCAATTATCTTCAGGCTGGGGATCTGATAGCGCTACGTGCCACTGGAAATTCTCGTTTTCAGCGTCGAGCCCATCGTAGTCCTCAACGTAAAACATCTCTCGCAACGAGCGAGCGCCGTACCAAAAACTGATCTTGCGATCGGTCTTCAGGCGCTTGAGCTGGTCAAACAGGTGCGAGCGCATCGGGGCCATACCTGCACCGCCGCCGATAAAGACCATCTCGCTGGGAGTGTCTTTGGCAAAGAACTCTCCGAAGGGACCATAGACGTTGACCTTGTCTCCCGGCTTTAAATTAAATGTCCAGCTCGACATGATGCCGGGCGAAATGCCCTCACTACCGGGGGGTGGCGTAGCAATCCTGATATTGAACTTCACGACACCCTTTTCTTCGGGGTAATTCGCCATCGAGTAAGCGCGTATGGTCGTCTCCTTGCAGGCCGACTCCATATTGAAAAATCCAAAGCGCTCCCAGTCGCCTCGATATTCCTCCTCGACGTCAAAATCACTGTATTTCACCGCGTGGGGAGGACACTCGAGCTGGACGTAACCGCCGGCACGAAAGTCAACGCTCTCACCTTCGGGCAGTCTCAGTACCAACTCCTTGATAAACGTTGCCACGTTCTCGTTGGACTCAACCGTGCACTCCCACTGCTTGACGCCGAACACCTCTTCCGGGACCTGAATTTTCAGATCTTGCTTAACGGGCGTCTGACATGACAGGCGCCACCCCTCGGTGGCCTCGCGACGGGTAAAGAAGGCTTCTTCGGTAGGCAGCATGGCACCGCCACCCTCCTCGACGACACACTTACATTGGGCACAGGTGCCTCCGCCGCCACAAGCGCTGGCGAGGAACAAATCGGCATCGGCTAGGGTCTGCAGTAACTTGCCTCCCGCGGGCACCTCGATGGTCCGCTCACCGTTGATTTCGATACTGATGCTCCCGCTGGCAACCAATCGGCTGCGGGCGGCAAGAATGACCAATACCAACGCGAGAATAATTGCAGTGAACATGCCGGCGCCGTAAGCGATTGTCATATCCATTAAGACTTAAGCTCCTGTTCGTCGCCTGTTAAATATCGATGCCGCCAAAGGACATAAAGCCCAATGACATCAAACCTACTGTAATAAAGGTAATACCCAAACCTTGAAGGCCATCCGGCACATCGCTGTATTTGAGTTTCTCGCGGATTCCCGCGAGGGCCACTATAGCCAAAGCCCAGCCCACTCCGGCACCAGCGCCGAACACCGCGCTTTCGGCGAAGTTATAACTGCGCTCAACCATCAGAAGCGACGCGCCCAGGATGGCGCAATTGACGGTGATCAAAGGGAGAAAGACGCCTAACGTGGCGTAGAGGGCCGGCACATACTTATCGAGAAACATCTCAAGTATCTGCACCAGTGCCGCAATCACGGCGATGTAGCTCAGCAGACCCAGAAAACTGAGGTCCACGTCCGGCAATCCCGCCCAGGCCAGCGCGCCATCTGCGAGTAGATTCTGGTAGATCAGATTATTGACCGGCACCGTAATCGACAAGACCACAATCACTGCCACACCCAGACCAGCGGCGGTCTGAATCTTTTTCGATACCGCGAGAAACGTGCACATGCCAAGGAAGAAGGCCAGCGCCATGTTCTCGATAAAGATCGCCCGCACAAACAGGCTCAGATAGTGCTCCATTACGCGCGCTCCTCAGCCGGATTGTGGTGGGCAATACTGAAATCAGGCTTTTCAACCTGCTCGGTGTCCACCGCACGAATCGCCCAGATCAACAGACCAATCAGGAAGAAAGCGCTGGGCGGCAGGAGCAGTAACCCGTTTGCCTGATACCACCCTCCTTCAGTCACCAGAGGCAAAATCTCGAACCCAAATAATTTTCCGGTGCCGAATAGCTCGCGCACGGTTGCAACCACCAGCAACACAAACGAATAGCCGAGACCATTACCGAAGCCGTCAATAAAGCTCGCGACAGGCGGATTCTTCATCGCAAATGCTTCCGCCCGACCCATCACGATACAGTTGGTGATGATCAAACCGACAAACACCGACAATTGCTTCGAGATGTCGTAAGCCACCGCTTTCAGAATTTGATCCACCACGATGACCAACGAGGCAATGATGGTCATCTGCACGATAATGCGGATGCTGGAGGGTATAAATTGCCGAATACTGGAGATGAAGAAGCCGGAGAACGCTGTTACCAGCGTCAGCGCAATGCACATCACAACCGTGACCCGCAGGGATGTTGTCACGGCCAGTGCCGAGCAGATACCCAATATTTGTAGTGCGATCGGGTTGTTCTTGACGATCGGGTCGACCAGCGTGTCGCGCATACTCATGACAGGTCTCCCTGTCGCAGATTTTCCAGCAGCGGCTGAAAGCCTTGCTCGCCCAGCCAGTAGCGCACGAGCTTATCGACACCCTTGGTCGTAAGGGTAGCCCCAGACAGCCCGTCAACCTGCCACTGCTCGTCAGCCGATCCCGCCGGAACCGAACCCTTCAGGACCTGAATCGCCACCTCATTGCCCTGATAAACCAGCTTGCCCGGCCAAATGGCTTTCCAATTGGGGTTATCAATCTCTCCGCCAAGACCGGGGGTCTCGCCGTGCTCATAAAACCCCAGCCCGGCGACCGTGTTGCCATCTGACTCCAGCGCCATAAAGCCATACATGGTGGACCACAGGCCGTAGCCACGAATTGGCAAAATAATTTTGTCCAGGTCGCCCACTGCATCGCGCACCAGATAGACCAGCGCCTGATCTTCTCGCCGCACTAGCTTGGCAGGGTCTTCAGCTCCCGCCAGCGCACGGGATCGGGCCGGATCCTTGGCCGCTTCACGTTGATCAAATTGGGCGGGGTCGACACCCTCGACAAAGCGCCCCTGATCGAGATTGACCACTCGGGTTTCGACCTGCTCGAACTGCTCTTCGACCGACAGCGCAGGATCAAGTAAACCAGCAGCCATCAGAATATTTCGCTTCAGATCGAGCGTCTTGTTCGCTTGCTGCGCCGGCTTGAGCACAACGGCCGCCGTCGACACCACCATCGAACACACCAGACATAGACCCAAGGCAACCGTCAGGATTCGCCCAAGGCCTTCTCCGCTAGCTGACACGCGCAGCCCTCCTTTTCATGTTGGCGCTCACTGCAAAGTGATCAAACAGCGGCGCAAAAAGATTGGCAAACAGGATCGCCAGCATCATGCCTTCAGGAAAGGCCGGGTTTACGACTCGAATCAGCACACACATGACGCCGATCAAGATTCCGTAAGCCCAGCGACCGGAGTTGGTCATGGCTGACGAGACCGGATCAGTGGCCATGAAGAATGCCCCGAACGCGAAGCCACCCACCACCATATGCCAATGCCAGGGCATCGCGAAGGCGGGGTTAGAATCTGAGCCGACGCTATTCAGCAACAGTGCGAATGCGATCATGCCTGCAAAGCAACCGGC
Source organism: uncultured Luminiphilus sp. (assembly GCA_938085095.1). Taxonomy (GTDB): domain Bacteria; phylum Pseudomonadota; class Gammaproteobacteria; order Pseudomonadales; family Halieaceae; genus Luminiphilus. The sequence continues at coordinate 10,733 of CALKEI010000059.1, forward strand.
GACCACACGCCAGGACGCAATGCCCTGCACAATAAGAAACAGGCCACCAATCATGATCATCAGGGTCGACGTCTCGCCGATAGAGCCGGGGATCGATCCCATAAAGGCGTCCCACCAAGTATAGGCCTGAGTCAAACCCGACATGCCTTCGGCGGCCACCACACCCAAGGGTGTCGCGCCTGAGTACCCATCTACCGCTGTCCACACTGCATCACCCGAGAGCTGCGCAGGATAGGCGAAGTAAAGAAACGCCCGGCCCGTTAACGCGGGATTCAGGAAATTCTTACCGGTACCACCAAACACTTCTTTGCCAATCACGACACCAAAGCTGATACCCATGGCGGCCTGCCAAAGAGGCAGATCCGGCGGTAAAGTCAGCGTGAACAGGATCGAGGTCACAAAAAAGCCTTCGTTGACTTCATGCCCACGACGCATGGCAAACAGTACTTCCCAAAACCCGCCAACCAGGAAGGTCACCAAGTACAGCGGCAGAAAATGCACCATGCCGTAAAGCATGTTGTGCCAGGTATTGGCGGGATCATGCCCACCCAAGGCCGAGACCACGCCGCCGCGCCAGCCATCGAGGGCGCCACCGGAGGCCGCCAATACGTCGTTGGCCTGCAGGCCAAGGTTGTACATGCCGTAAAACATCGCCGGAAATGTCGCAAACCAGACCGTGATCATGATGCGCTTCAGATCAATGCCGTCGCGCACATGCGCATTGGCGCGGGTCACGCTGCCGGGCGAATAAAAAATAGTGTCGACTGCCTCGTAGAGCGCGTACCAGCTCTCCAATCTTCCCCCGGGTTTAAAATGGGGTTCAATGGCATCCAGTTGCTGTCGGAGTCCCATGTATCAGCCTTCCTTCTCGATTTGCGTCAGGTTATCCCTGAGAATTCCGCCGTACTCATACTTGCCCGGGCACACGTAGGTGCAGAGCGCCAAATCTTCTTCATCAAGCTCCAGACAACCCAATGCCTGGGCAGTCTCGGTATCCCCTACCAGCAGCGCTCGCAGCAGCTGTGTTGGCAAAATGTCTAGCGGCATGACTTTTTCATAGGCGCCCACGGGCACCATCGCGCGCTCCGAGCCGTTGGTGTTGGTCGACATGGCAAGCGGCTTACTGCCCAGCCAACTCGATAGATAGATCCCCATCACCGAGTGCTTCTGCAGCCCTGGCGACAACCACCCCATGAAGGCGCGATCTCGCCCCTCGGGTAGCAATGCAACCTGTTGATGGTAACGACCGAGGTACGCGGTATCGCTCTGCACCGCACGTCCCCCCAGAACGGAACCCGACAGCAGTCGCGCGTCTTCGCCGTGCTGCTCGCCCGCCACCAACGCCTGTAAATCTGCACCCACCCGACTTGATATCAGCCGCGGACGGCTCACAGCCGGCCCCGCCAACGAAATAATGCGATCGGTATACAGCGCACCGTCGAGGAACAAGCGACCCATCGCAATCACATCCTGATATCCAATGGTCCAGGCAATCTTTTCAACCGATGCACCCATTAAAAAGTGCACGTGAGTGCCCGCCAGTCCTGCGGGGTGGGGACCGGCAAAGTCGTGTCTAGACAGGCGCTCATGTACCGCCTGGGGCATCTGTGCTCCGGGTGCCGCGCAGAGATACACCGGGCACGCAACCAGATTGGCCAACAGTACTTGCCCCACTTCAAAGGCTTCGGCCTCGAGCGCAATCACCTGCTCCGGATCGGGCGCGTGCGGATGGGTATCGATCGCGGTAATAAACACGCCAGTGGGCGTGGTGGCAGGATCAGCCACGCGGCCAAACGGCCGCGCCTTTAACGCCGTCCACTGCCCGGAATCGATCAGCTGCTGCTTGATGGTCTCGGCCGGCAATTTGCGGGCTGACTCGGACGAAAACTGCTCAAACTTTGCGGGCTCATCGCCATCAATTTCAATCACTATGGACTGGAAAGCTCTCTGGGCGCCGCGGTTAATCGACGCCACCCGTCCACCCGCAGGGGCCGTGTAACGCACCCCCTCGCATTTCTTATCGGTGAACAGCAGGTCGCCACGCTTCACGACGTCTCCCACCTGCACTGCCATGGTGGGCTTCATGCCGTGATAATCGCCGCCAAGCAGCGCTACCGCCCTTGTGGCCGGCGCACTCTCTATCTCTGCCGAGGGCGCGCCAGCAAGAGGGATATCCAGACCACGTTTGATTTTTATCATGTCGATGCTCATTTGCGTTACCGCGTTTTCCGCCACGCATACCTTCGCCCGCACCGCTCAGATGAAGTGTTCACTTCGAAGCGGCGCTGACACTGTCACAATCGGGGTAAAACCCCCCAGACGGTGGTGCACGTACTGCAGACCGGGGGCTTCTGAAGGCCGGGCCATGTGGCTCTCGTCGGTCGCGCGTATTCTATTCGACTTGCCCTGCCAAGGCCAACCCGGGTCGGTTTCTTTAAATCAGAGCGGGTAAGGCCCATTTGCAGGGTATGTTTGGTAGCGAATGCCGGCCATTTGCTCCAACACCCGATATACCTGACAGCTGTAGCCGTACTCGTTGTCATACCAGAGGTAAAGCACCGCCTGCTGGCCGTTCACAATTGTGGCCTTGGCGTCGAATACGCAGGCAGCCCGGGAGCCGACGAAGTCGCTGGACACCACCTCGGGCGAATTGGAGTAGTCAATTTGCTTCTTCATGCTGGAATGCAGCGCAATCTCGCGCATGAATTCATTCAGCTCGTCCCGCGTGGTCGCCTGATTGAGTGTGAGGTTCAGGATCGCCATCGATACATTCGGAGTGGGCACTCGAATCGCATTGCCAGTGAGCTTGCCCTCAAGCTGCGGCAGGACCTTCGCCACCGCCTTGGCGGCGCCCGTTTCGGTCAGCACCATATTTAATGCCGCACTGCGTCCGCGCCGCTCGGCTTTGTGATAGTTGTCGATCAGGTTCTGGTCATTCGTGTAGGCGTGCACGGTCTCGACGTGGCCGGCCGTGATGCCATATTGGTCGTCCATCGCTTTGAGCACAGGCACGATGGCATTAGTGGTACACGAGGCTGCAGACAGCACCGTATCGTCCGCCGAGATCTCATTCTCGTTGATACCGGCGACGATGTTTTTAATATCGCCCTTCCCTGGCGCCGTCAAAATTACCTTCGCCACACCCTTGGCCTGAAGGTGCCGTGATAGACCTGCTTGATCGCGCCAGACGCCAGTATTGTCGATCACAATGCAGCGCTTGATGCCGTATTCGGTGTAGTCGATTTCTTCGGGTCCGTCGGCATAGATGACCTTGATTTCGTTGCCGTTGGCGACAAAAGCCTGTCGCTCTTCATCAACCCTAATCGTGCCCTGGAAAACGCCGTGAACGGAGTCTCGACGCAGCAGGCTCGCCCGCTTGAGAAGGTCGTCTTCTGCCGTGCCGCGCCGCACCACCACGGCACGCAACCGAAGGCTGTCGCCGCCATCGGTTTTGGCGATCAGTATCCGAGCCATGAGACGTCCGATACGACCAAACCCGTACAACACCACATCAACGGGCTCGTCGACAGGCTTTTGAGTGGAATCAATCAGATAATCCAGTTCTTGAGCAACATACTCTTCAATCGACAGCCCTTCGCCCGCTCCCTTGTCGTAGTAGGCGACCGCGAGGCGACCAATATCGAGATGGCAGGGACCGAGGTTGAGCTGACTCACCACACTGAGGACCGGAGCGGTCTCAAACTCGGACAGCTCGTTGTCCTCCATCTGCCGCACCCAGCGGTGGCTCTTCATGATGTCTAGTACCGATTGATTCACCAGAGATCGACCGTATATGTAGCACTTCACATTGCGTTCACGAGACA
>CALKEI010000060.1 GCA_938085095.1 uncultured Luminiphilus sp.
GGCTGTGAAGCGCGCTCACCATCATCTCGGCCTGCTCAGTATCAATCATTGCCCGAGACCCATGAGGACTTTTATCGTGGAGACTGGCATGTAATGAGACAACAGGTTGCCGCAACACCTCAGCGAGATCAGCCCTGACCACGCCTGCCGGCCAATGTTGGCATAACGGATCGTGGCCAACGACCGAGCAGCCCAGACTCATCAATCGTTGGGCGAGTCGTTTACCCACCTCCCCCAGACCGACGAGCCCGATGGCGGACCCTTTCATCAGTGTCCGAAGCCAATCGGCCAGCGCCAATGCAGAGAGCACGTACTCGACGACCGATATAGCGTTTGAGCCCGGCGCAGAAGCCCATTTAATCCCAAGCCGCTCGATTGCCTCGATATCAAAATGATCTATGCCCGCCGTAGCCGTGCCGACAAAGCGAACCGAACTCCCTGCGAGCAATGACTCGTCTACTCGCGTGATCGATCGGACCAATAAAATGTCCGCATCGCGAATCAGTGGCGGACTGATATCCCGTCCGGGCACCACGCTCACTTGTCCCATGAGTCTTTTTAGAGAGGCCGTGTGGGGAATCACGTCGTCCACTACCCAACGAAGATGGGTCGGCGATCGCGTCACCGGCCGACTCCCGCAGACAGCGGCTCGCTGGGAGTGCTCAGTCGCTCCAATTCCCTCAAAAACTGGGCCGCACGGGATGGTAACCCTCTGTCGAGGAATACCGCAGACCATTCTGCAACGCGCATCTCAAAGGCGCTGAGCTGCTCAGCCGAAATATCTGCCCCAACATTGTCAACGCTAGGCGAAAAGTCGACGCCACAGGCCTCACAAAAGGCCGCCTCAATCGCCTGCGGCCTCGCCTCCACCGCAAAAAATGCGGCCTGGCGCGCCGCATCGCGTCCATCGGGGCTGTACCAATAACCATAATCCGGAAAGCGCCTCCGCCCGGCACCCGCAACACACCAGTGAGCAACTTCATGGAGCGCGCTGCGTGCGTAGTCGGCGCGAAAAAAAATACAACTGGGCTGTCCGGGAGCATAATAGGGCTCTTCGGCACCACCCTGAAGCACCGTATTTTCAGACGCTTCAAAGGTACGATTGAACAGCGCGACCACTCGCGCCGCATCGAGCGGATGTTTCACGGACATTGCGCCGATGTATCAACCATCGACTTTGCGGATGCGATACACAAATTGATCGCCCTCTCGGCGGGCTAACAGCAGCGTATGGCCCAAAAACTCGCAGAAGCTCGCTACATCTCGCTCGGTAGAGGGGTCCGTCGCGCGCAGCGTGAGTTCCTGCCCAGGCGCGAGCCGCCGCATTGCGGCATGGAGCAGCATTACAGGCTCAGGGCATTTCAAGCCGATCGCGTCAATGGCCTCTTGCGGCGCAGCCTCGGCCATCGGTCACTCAGCGGGTTTCACAAACCGCAATGTCATGCGGTCGCTTTCTCCCATCGCGAGAAAGCGCTCCCGATCAACCTCACCCTCTGCAAGAGTGGGTGGCAAACTCCACACTCCGCTCGGATGGTCTTTGGTATCTTTGGGATTTGCGTTGATCTCACTGCGCCCATCCAACGCCAAGCCCGCCAATTCAGCCAGCTCGATCACTTTATCCTCGCTAACATAGGCAGTGTTCTTCATTTGATCCAGCGACAGATCCGCATCCCCGCGATGCTGAACTATTCCCAGTACACCCCCAGGCTTTAAGGCCTCGGCGATGACCGTAAACATCACTTCAGCTTGATCCGCGCGCAGCCAGGAGTGCACGTTACGAAACGCGAGTGCCAGGTCGATGGAACCGGGAGTCACAGGCGATACCGCATTCGGCGGTTGCAACGGAGCGACCTCCACTGACCCGTAGACGTTTCCGTTTTCTCCCAACTTCTTCAGGAAGCCACCGAGAGAGCGGCGGGCATAGTTGCCGCCGTTAACACTGGAGTGTGCTGCAATCAGCGAACCGTTGTCCTTCATTAAGGGCGCCAAAACCTCTGTGTACCAGCCGCCGCCAGGAGCAATCTCCATCACCGTCATCCCGGGCGCAATGCCAAAGAACGAGAGCGTCTCCTGCGGATGGCGGTAGACATCGCGAGCATGACTCTTCTCGGAGCGATGCTCTCCAGAAAGGGCGCTATTCCAGTTTAGGTCAGCCTTTGCGACTGCTGCACAAAGGATGAGGGACGCAAATAAAAGCCATTGCCGATATACCATTGTTTTCTCCCTAATTACTGACGGGTTGCGCACCGCACTATACCGTGTTCTCAGTGTGTGGGACCCACGCCATAAATGAGCAGGAAAGGACTAGCTCCGTTTTCTAGACTGACGGAACCGACTGAGCAACCAACCCGCTCCCGCTGACAGCACTACCACGACCGCGACGCCCAAGCTTACCCAAAGCGACTGAACCATGAGTCGTTCCGCAGGTACGCCGACGATATCAACCGCGCCCCAAAACAGGGCCGCGCAGGCTGCCAGGGCGAGCACTACTGTTCTGGTACGCTGGCGCCCTCGCATTAGGCCGAGAGATCTCCCGGAACAGCTGGCACCACATGCTCCACGTCGGCGTTCTGACCGCGATGCCTCAGCGCATGGTCGATCAAAACCAGCGCCAGCATCGCCTCGGCTATCGGGGTCGCTCGAATGCCCACACAGGGGTCATGGCGACCAGTCGTCACCACTTCGGCCTCGTCACCGCCGGTATCGACTGTGCGGCCAGGAATCCGGATGCTCGAAGTCGGCTTCAGGGCAAGGCTCACCAGCAAAGGCTGACCCGAGGAGATCCCTCCCAGCGTGCCGCCCGCGTGATTGCTCAGAAAACCCTCGCTGCTCATGAGGTCGCGATGCTCACTACCCAGCTGCGCCACGGAGGCAAAGCCATCGCCAACCTCCACTCCCTTCACCGCGTTGATGCCCATCATAGCGTGGGCGATGTCTGCATCGAGGCGATCAAAAACCGGCTCACCCCAGCCCGCCGGCACGCCCTCGGCCACCACATTAATGCGCGCACCCACAGAATCACCCTGTTTTATCAGGTCCTGCATATAGGCCTCAAGTTGAGGCACCAATGCCGCGTCTCCACAGAAAAAGGGATTACTTTCGACCAGATCCCAGTCGTGCTTCGACGCAGCCAGCGGACCCAATTGACTTAAATATCCCCGGATGTGGACGCCATAGCGCTCGGAAAGCCACTTCTTGGCAACGGCGCCCGCGGCGACGCGCATGGTGGTTTCACGCGCTGAAGACCGACCGCCGCCCCGATAATCGCGAATACCGAACTTGCGGTCATAGGCATAATCTGCGTGAGCAGGGCGATATAAATCCTTGATTTTTGAATAGTCCTTGGATTTTTGATCCTGATTGCGGACCATCAACCCGATCGGCGTCCCGGTGGTAACACCCTCAAAAACACCGGAGAGGATCTCAACTTCGTCGTCTTCTTTGCGCTGCGTGGTGTAACGCGACTGCCCGGGTTTGCGACGATTCAAATCATGCTGTAGGTCCGCTGCCGACAACGGCATGCCCGGCGGGCAGCCATCAATGATGCACCCCAAAGCCGCACCATGGCTTTCGCCAAAGGTGGTCACAGAAAACAGCTTGCCAAAAGTATTGCCCGACATCATCGCCTCCGGGCGTAATTATAGGACGCCTGCGGCACTCCAGTCCCGTAATTCCTGCGCACTGATTACAGTGACTCCCGATCCGCCCTGGGGTAAATCTACCCAAAAAAAGGGCACTCTGGGCAGGGCCTCCTCAAGGGTCGAGGCGGTCTCTCCAACCTCCAGAAACAGGAGCCCGTGGGGTGAGAGCACGCTAGACGCCTCATGCAGCAACCTCACTGCTAGCGCCGTGCCCTCTGCCGCAGCCTCCAACGCCATACCCGGCTCGTGTGCATATTCCGGTGGCAGTTCCGCCATTTCTTCAGCGGACACATAGGGCGGGTTCGCCAGCAGGATATCGACACTGCCTGGCGCCAAGGCGCTTAATAGGTCAGCACGCAGGCACCTCACCTGCGCCGCCCGGCCGTGCGCTTCAATATTCTCTACCGCAAGAGACAGTGCTGACGAATCGAAGTCGGAAAGCAGGATCGCCGCTTCGGGGAACGCTCGGGCTGCTAATAGTCCAAGGCTACCCCCACCGCAGCAAACGTCGACAACAGTGGTCGGTAGCAAGGCCTCTGGCCACCATGGAGCGAGACGCTCTCGCGTCAAATGAGCGATGGGGGAGCGAGGCACCAGAGCGCGCGAATCCGCGATAAAACGCTCCCCCGCGAGGTACGCCTCACCCAGACAATACGCAGCAGGAAGCCGTTGCTGGCAGCGTTTTTCCAACAGATCGTTAAGCCGAGGATTGGCCGCATCGGGGAAAGGCTCGTCCAGCAGCGAGACAGACTGGTCAGGCGGCAGCCCCACGGACCCCAGTAACAGCGCCACCGATTCGTCATCGACTGACTCATAACCATGGCCACAGAAAACCGCCGCAGACGTTAGCGCGGATTTGATTTGACGAAGTTTTGTCCGGAAAGTCTGCATCCAATGTGTCTAGTTTTTTTGACGGTCCATGATACTCTGTATTTGTACATGATGGCGGGAGTGGGCTCTACAAACGCGGGGCAAAACCCCGTAGATTCGAGGCTTAGCCGCCCTTTGGTTTGATGTCAGCCAAGGACCGGGTTGCCGACAACGCGACAGGAATCGCCGACCCGCGCACGCCGCCGTCGCCGGCGCGGTCAAACACCGTCGCTTGGACAAATCTGAACCGGCATTGGGGCAGTAGTATCAATACGTAACCACATTGGGTAGAGGTAGACATGTCAATCAAACCTGTAGCACCCCAGATCGCCACGACCCTACCCGGGTCCCTCACCACAGAAGCGATCTCCGTGAGGGGAGCGCTGCTGAAGCGGGGCCTGGAAACACCGATGACCGCAAATGATCTCTCCCGGGATCAGCGTTACACCGTCATTCGGGACGCCTTCGGGGACATTATGGGCGCTCTGGGGTTGGATCTGCGTGATGACAGCTTGGAGGAAACACCCCATCGCATCGCTAAAATGTATGTCGACGAGGTTTTCAGCGGGCTGGATTATTCTCAATTTCCGAAGATCACCGTCATCGAGAACAAAATGAACGTGGAAGAGATGGTATGCGTCGAGGATATCGATCTGACCAGCACCTGCGAGCATCATTTTGTGACGATCGACGGATCGGCAAAGGTTGCCTACATTCCTAAAGAGAAGGTTATCGGGCTTAGCAAAATTAATCGGCTGGTACGGTTCTTCGCGCAAAGACCACAGGTACAGGAACGACTAACGCAACAGGTACTGGTGGCGATGCAAACCCTCTTGGGCACCGAGGACGTGGCCGTGACCATCTCTGCAGTGCATTACTGCGTCAAGGCGAGGGGCGTCAAAGATGGGAACAGCAGCACAAGAACCACCTCATTAGGTGGCGTGTTCAAGTCGGATCCTGCCTCAAGAGCAGAATTTTTGAGCTAAGCCTCCGGCGCCACCGCGCTCCACTTTCTATGGAGCAGGCGCGCGCGGCTGGTCCCGTCACCCGATAAAATTGATGATATGAGCTGCGATGGCCTCCGCGCCCTCCTCCATGTGGGCATGGTGCGATCCGGGAACGATCCGCAGATCACCCTCGGGAATGCCGGACAGTGCCTGAATAGCGGACTCTAATTCACCCTTCTGACGTAAGCCCTGCTCAGCCATGAGCGTTAATGTTGGGGTGTTCAGCGCAGCATAAAACGCAGCGCACATAGCAGGGCTCATCTTGACCGCGGAGGCGTGGTTAAGGCGCGGATCGTGAACCAACGTCCAGCCATTGACGTCGCGCCTCAAGGCACGGGGCGCCAAGATCCGCGCACTCTCTTCCGAAAATCCCAGCCTCACCCGGGCCGCAACGAACTCATCGACATCGGCGAACACGCGAGGCCGGTGCTTCGTCAGGCGCTGATGGTCACGCTGAGCCTGCAAAAACTGCGCCGGCGCCCGCTCGTCAGCGACCGCACGCGGCAACATGCCGTCAAGCAGTACCAGCTGGGAACACCGATCCTCCAGCGCAGAGGCCAGTAACACCGCGATGGCCGCACCCCGGCTATGCCCCAGCACGGCAAGCCTATCGAGGCCCATTTCGTCGATCACGGTTAATAGCTGCGGAATATCATCCCAGATATGATAGGTCGAATCTGAAGATCGATGATCGCTGAAACCCTGCCCGGATAAATCGACTGCAATCAGCCGGTAGCGATCGAGCAGTGGCGCCAGCACCGAAAACGACAGCGCGTTATCCAGCCAGCCATGCAAAGCAATGATGGGATACCCCTCCGGATTGCCCCATTCGAGCCCGCTATAACGAAGCCCGTCTGCAGACATCGCCCATTCTCTGGCGTCGGTCATGAAAATCCTTCCTGACCGACACTACGAGGATCCGGCCTATGCCTCAGCACCGCTGCACCCCCACGCTCGAAGCACGTCATCTGCAAGGTCGTGTACCCGGCAGGTGCCAGCGGTGCCAGCGTGGCGTCGTCACTCCAAAACGCGATCGCACGAGATAAAAACGGTTGATGGGTCACCGCCACTACGTGCGCACAGTCGTCAAATGCACTATCAGCGAACCCCTCCGGTATCGCTCCCGGCACAAGCCCCGCGCAGATGGCCGGACGCTCCGCGTACCCTTGTTGCGCAAGGAGCGCCGCCGTTTGCTGAGCGCGAATGAGCGGGCTGCAGTAGAGCGTCGTAGCCACCGGCAAACCCGCGGTATCAAGCCACGCGCGAAAGTCAGAGGCCATGGCGCTCACCTCTACGCATCCCCGCTCGGTCAGCTCACGTGCTACATCACTGAAGGCCTCACCCGCCTCCCCATGCCGCCAAACTGTGAGTAGCACCCTAGCGGTCACTCATCTCCACCAGAAGCTTATTGAGCCTGGCGACATAGTTAGCCGGATCTTCCAGCGCAGAACCCTCGGCGAGCACCGCCTGATCCAGGAGGATTTGCGCCAGGTCCGCAAAGCGGTCCTCGTCTGCCTCCTGATCCAGACGCTGTAACAATGGATGCCCCACGTTGATCTCCATGGTCGGCTTGGTTTCGGGCATTTCCTGTCCGGCCGCTTCCATAATCCGCCGCATTTGAGCACCCATCTCATGCTCCGCAACGGTGAGGCAGGCGGGCGAAGAAGTCAGCCTGACCGTGGGACGAATAGCCGCCACCCGATCGGATAACACTGCCTGCATTCGCTCAATGAGTGACTCACTGGCTTTTTCGGCCTCTTCCAACGCCTCCTTGGCAGTCTCGTCTTCCGCATCCTCCCATTCACCCTTTGCGCAGTCCCTGAATGACTTGCTGTCATATTCGCCCAAATGGCTCATCAACCACTCATCGACACGGTCCGAGAGCAAGAGCACTTCGATACCTTGCTTGCGCAACGCCTCAATATGCGGACTGTTTTTCGCTGTGGCGTGGTTTTCAGCGACGACATAGTAGATCGTCTGCTGACCGTCCTTCATCGCTTCGACGTATTGCTTTAGGGAGACACGCTGCACCGGCAGATCGTCGCGAGTGGAGGCAAAGCGCAGCAACTCAGAGATCTTCTCTCGATTCGTGAAGTCTTCACCCGGGCCCTCTTTAAGCACCACGCCGAAGGTGTCCCAGAAGCGCTCATAGCTATCAGGCTCCTTGCTCGCCATCTTGGACAACATATCCAGCACCCGTTTGGTCAGCGCACTGCGCATCGAGTCAACCTGCTGATTTTGTTGCAGCAACTCCCGCGACACATTGAGCGGCAGATCACTTGAATCGAGAACGCCTTTCACAAATCGCAGATACATGGGTAGAAACTGCTCCGCCTCATCCATGATAAACGTGCGCTGTATATAGAGCTTCAGCCCTCTTGCCCCTTCGCGATGCCAAAGATCAAACGGGGCGCGTTGCGGAAGATAAAGCAAAGACGTGTACTCCAGCTTGCCCTCCACCGCATTGTGGCTCCAGCTCAATGCATCTTCGAAATCGCTGGAGACGTGTTTATAAAACGCCTGATACTCCTCGTCACTGATCTCCGATCGGCTGCGCGTCCAGAGCGCCTTGGCTTCATTCACTGGCTGCCATTCGACCTCACCAGAGTGCGTATCAGCCGCTTCATCATCTGCCGGGGCAGCCGGCTCCGGCATCATCACAGGCACTGAGATATGGTCGGAATATTTTTTGATCACCGAACGGACCCGCCAGCTGTCGGCAAACTCATCCGCATCCGTTTTTAAATGCAATGTGACGGTAGTCCCGGCCTCCTCTCTTTCTGCCCCGGAAATCGTGAACTCGTCCTCCCCCTCGGACTCCCAGCGCGTCGCGCTCTCCTCTCCTGCCTTGCGCGTCACGACCACGACCCGGTCGGCGACAATAAAAGAGGAGTAAAAACCGACACCGAACTGGCCGATTAACTGGCTGTCTGCCTTTTGATCACCGCTGAGTTGCTCCATAAAAGCAGCCGTGCCCGACTTGGCGATGGTGCCAAGATTATCGATCACCTCATCGCGGGACATACCGATGCCATTGTCATCAATGGTGACGGTTTTGTTTTCGCCGTCGGTCTCCACCCGCACCCGATAACCACTCGTGTGCGCAC
>CALKEI010000061.1 GCA_938085095.1 uncultured Luminiphilus sp.
GTGGCGCAAACAAGCTTTGGATTCGCTTCTTTTTGCTCGCGGTTTATTCAACCATGTATGTAAGAGACCACTCTCGGCCCAAGCTCTACGAAGCATTTGGCATGGATGTCACCGAGTTCGATTACACGGTATTTGACATCACTACCGAGATATCCAGGCAGGTGTTTCCGCTGACATTGAATACCGATGATCCGCGTTTTCGCGCGGGCCTTGAGCGAATGAGACAGTTTCAGGTGGCGCGCGATGCGCTTGCGGGTCAGCGTGGCCCCATAGCGGCGATCAAAAAACTGGGCTATCTGGTGCGCTCTGGGCTGACGTTTGCCCGACTGTTCCTGCTACCTACCCAGCCGAATACCATACCCGATCAGGTGCGCATGCAGCCTGCCTGGTAGGCACAGCACGCCGCAACGCGAGGTGTCGGACAGCGTTCCGGCACCTTTAATTTTTCCTATACCTACCGCCCGCAACCCTTGAGCGCCTGCCGAGACCGATGATCGTGATGCTGGCTCCTCGCTCCGATGTGTCGGGACTGTTCTCGCTGGTGCCGGTCTGATACGTTGTTCTTCACAGGAGCCATTGAGGAAGCACCGTGTCGGTCATTGAAGTGCATCAGCAAGACGGCGTCGCGCTCGTGACGCTAAATCGTCCCGAGGCGCATAACGCCCTTAATCGTGAATTATCGGAGGCGATCATCACCACTTTCGCAGAGCTGGCCGTGGCCGATGCCGTTCGCGCCATTGTGCTGACCGGAGCGGGCCGGGCGTTTTGTGCCGGCGTCGATCTGAAGGCCCTCACCGATGAGCCGGAATTGCTCTCAAGCGGTCTTGGATTGGGCCCTGAGTCCGCCATTGTCGTCGCATTGGAGCAATGTCCTCAGCCCATTATCGGTGCGGTCAACGGTGCCGCCGTTACCGGAGGCTTTGAGCTCGCGCTGGCCTGCGATTATTTATTTGCCAGCGAACAGGCCCGTTTTGCCGATACCCACGCGCGCGTCGGTATTCTGCCCGGCTGGGGTCTGTCGCAAAAACTGTCGCGAATCATCGGCGTTAACCGCGCTCGGGAGATGAGCCTGACGGGGAATTTTATTGATGCGCAGCGCGCCGAAGCCTGGGGCCTTGTCAATCGGGTGTGTGCTCCGGAGAGTCTATTGGATGAGGCATTGGCCAGCGCCGCGCAGATTGCAGACGGTGACCCCAAGGCGGTGTTCGCGCTGAAGTCACTCATGAACGATGGCGTTAAAGAAACACTCGGTGATGCCTTGGTCATGGAAGGTGAGCGGGGCAACGCTTTTGCCAAGACGGTGGACTACAGCCAGATGAGCGCTCGGCTGGCTGCATTGCGCCAGCGAGCAGCAAAGCAGTAAGCGTCCCTCGCGCACGACTAAGTGATGTCTCTGATTGTCCTTCATATAGAGAGAGCGAAGTCATGATGATGTTGACCGGCGGTGTGTTGCTGTGGAGCGGTGCCCATTTGTTTAAGCGGATTGCCCCCGGCGCGCGCGACCGTCTCGGTAAGGCCGGACGGCCGCTGATCGGACTGCTGTTGCTGGGTTCAGTTGTGCTCATCACATTGGGTTATCAGCAGGCTAACGCTAGCGTCTGGTGGGGTCGCCAAACGGTCTGGGTCGGGGTGAATAACCTGTTGGTCTACCTCGGCTTTTACTGCATTGCCGGTTCTCTGGTGCGAGCTCGGGTCGCCGGTGTCATCCGACACCCGCAGCTGACCGCTATCAAGCTCTGGGCGGTGGCGCACCTGCTCGTCAACGGCGATTCCCCGTCTCTGGTGCTGTTCGGCGGTCTGCTTGCCTGGGCGGTCATGGAGGTCATTATGATTAATAAACACGACGGCAAGCTGCCGCTGTCCAAACCCCAACCGGCCCTGCTCAGGGAGATGGCTGCTGTTGCGATTACCCTCACCCTTTATGGTGTGGTGGCCTATGTTCATGGCGCGCTAGGTTATCCCGTTCATGGCTGACAGCGGTCTGCGCTCGTGAGCGTGGACTTCGAACTGACGGACGCTCATATCCGGCGAGCACTCGACGCGTTGGCGCGAGACCATATCGCGGTGGAGCAGGCGCTGGCTAAAGTCGGCTACCCACCATCACGACAGAGAGACCATTCTTTCGACTCTCTGGCCCGGATCGTCATAGGTCAGCAGCTCTCTACCAAAGCCGCTGCGACGATCGCCGGTCGTGTGAACGACGCGGTCGGTGGCGAATTGAATCCTGATGCACTGCTGGGCACGCTCCCTGAAGCGCTCAGCGGCGCGGGCCTTTCAAGACAGAAGATCGGGTACCTGCAGTCCCTTGCGGAAACGGTGTTGTCAGGTGGGCTACCCTTGAGCACATTGCCGACCTTGAGCGACGACGAGGTGGAGGCGGCTATTACCTCGGTGCGCGGATTTGGGCGTTGGTCGGCTCATATGTACATGATGTTTGCGTTGGGCCGCCCGGATATCTGGCCTAGCGGCGATCTCGCGGTGCGAGTAGGGTTTGGTCGGATCATGGGCTGGGCGGATAGACCCGATGAAAAAATTGTTATTGCTGAGGGGGGCGTGTTCGCTCCCTATCGCAGTGCGCTGGCGCTGCTGTGTTGGCGTTTTTACA
>CALKEI010000062.1 GCA_938085095.1 uncultured Luminiphilus sp.
GAGGCAAAAAAGTAGGCAATCTCTCGCTCCGCAGAGGCGGCAGAATCGGAGCCGTGCACCGCGTTGGCGTCGATTGATTGCGCAAAATCTGCACGAATGGTGCCCGCATCAGCTTCCTGAGGGTTAGTCGCCCCCATTAACTCGCGGTTCCGAGCGATGGCGCCCTCGCCCTCGAGCACTTGCACGACCACCGGACCGGAGGTCATAAAAGTGACCAGGTCGGCATAAAACGGACGCTCCCGGTGCTCAGCATAAAAACCGCCCGCTACGGTATCGGACAGGTGCAACATTTTGGCAGCCACCACCGTCAATCCCGCCTCTTCAAAGCGGCTGATGATTTGGCCAATCACGTTCTTCCCTACCGCATCGGGCTTGATAATCGATAAGGTGCGCTCCACCGCCATGTCTCTCTCCGAAATTTGCTGATTATTGGCAAGGCTCATGCCTTGCGGGCGCGGAGTATAAGGCGTTTACCCCGCAGTGTCATGGCAACATTGCCATGTTGGCTTTATCGCCCAAATCCTTGGCACTAATGGCGCTCAGACGCATGATTGATGGTGTAACGGGGAATCTCGACCACCAGATTCGCACTCCCCACACGGGCCTGGCAGGACAGTCTGGATTCAGGTTCCAGACCCCAGGCCTTGTCGAGATAATCCTCCTCCAGCTCATCCGCCTCTTCAAGCGACTCAAAGCCCTCGCGAACAATGACATGGCAGGTTGTGCAGGCACAGGACATCTCGCAGGCATGCTCAATATCAATGTCATTGCGTAACAGCGCTTCGCAGACACTCTCGCCCTCCTCTGCCTCAATAACAGCGCCTTCAGGGCAAATTTCGTGGTGCGGTAATAGAACAACTTCTGTCACGGTGTGTTTTCCTCCACCTCAGCAGATTCGAGATCCGTGAGCGATACGCCCTGCAGGGCTGCTTGAATACTGCGATCCATTCGACGCGCGGCGAACGCTTCACTCGCCCGACCCAGCACATCTGTCGCTGCTCGAATCTCATCTGGTTGGCTCTTTTTCATAACCGTCTCGAGCGCCGTCATATCGCGCTGCAGCTCGGTCGTTTCTTCGGCAGACAGCAAGTCGCCATCGGCTGCCAGAGCCGCTTGCAAGCCGGCAAGCAAGGCCTCGGCCTCAACCCGTGCCTCGCCGATCTTGCGCGCCAGCATATCTTCACTGGCGTGCTCGTATCCGGCCTTCAGCATCTCCGTAATCTGCCCCTCATCCAGCCCAAAGGCCGGCTTCACGACAATCTCGCTGCGGGCACCCGTTTGCTGCTCTACTGCCGAGACCTCGAGAATGCCATCGGCATCGACCCTAAAGGTCACCTCGATTCGCGCGGCGCCCGCGACCATTGGCGGGATACCGGTCAACTCAAAGTGAGCCAAAGATCGACAGTCTTCAACCCGCTCGCGTTCACCCTGCACCACGTTGACCACCAGCCCGGTCTGGCCGTCGCGGGCGGTCGTAAACTCCTGTGCGCGAGCGACGGGTATGGTGCTGTTGCGATCGATGATGCGCTCCACCAATCCACCGTATGTTTCAAGACCCAGCGAAAGAGGAATGACATCAAGGAGTAACGCTTCGTCCCCCTGACGATTACCGACCAGGATATCAGCCTGCCGTGCGGCACCCATCGCTACCACTTGGTCCGGGTCAAGACTGCATAATGGCTCCCGGTCAAAACACGTCGCCACAGCCTGCCTTACCGCGGGCGTGCGGGTCGATCCGCCCACCAACACCACGCGATCTACCGTCTTCACACCCGCGTCTTCAAGCGTCATGCGACAGGCTGACAATGTCCGCTCTATAAAAGGTGCCAGCAGTCCATCAAGCGTGGATCTCGATACCTTAATCTGTTCGCTACGCGCGCTCAGGGCACTGACATCAACACTGACCGATTCGACCTCACTGAGCGCCTCCTTGGCCTCGCGAGCAAGGGTGAGCGCGATCCGCCGCTGCACCGGACTAGGCGCGTCAAGCGCCACCTGTTCCATCAAATACGCCGCCAGTGCTCGATCAAAATCATCACCACCCAACGCACTGTCGCCGCCAGTGGCGAGCACTTCAAACAAGCCGGCACGCATGCGCAGTAAAGAGATATCAAAGGTTCCGCCGCCGAGGTCATAGACTGCCAGCAACGAGGATTCCTCGGCGTGCTCATCTAAACCATAGGCCACCGCAGCTGCGGTAGGCTCATTCAGTAAGCGCAACACCTTCACACCGGCCAGCTCAGCGGCCTGCCGGGTCGCCTGACGCTGCGCATCATCGAAATAGGCGGGCACGGTGATCACAGCGCCCGCAATCGGCCCCGTCAACTGGGGTTCCGCCCTTAATTTCAGTTCGTTGAGTATCGCCGAGGACACCTCCACCGGCGTTTTATTACCCGCATCAGTGTTGAATGCGAGCCCCTCACCTTCCGCCAGCGTCACGTAAGGATCGTCCTCAAACTCGGCACGGGCGCGTCCCAGCATTCGCTTGGCTGAGGCAATGGTGTTAGCGGGTTCTGAACTGGCGTACGTCTCCGCGGCAGCGCCCACCACAGTGCCCTTTGCACCGTAATACACCACCGATGGGAGTGAAGCTTGCCCGGACTCGTCTTTCAGAACACGCACATCTGTGCCGTCAAAATGGGCGATAAGGCTGTTGGTCGTACCGAGGTCGATCCCCACTCCGATCTGACGCTCGCCCTGAACCTCAGTCGGGGCGCCTGGCTCGGCAATTTGCAACAACACCATCTTCAATAACTCCGCGGTCGCGCATCGTCCAGCAGCTTCGAGAGGAAACACATCTCTTGCCAATGACGCGCCGCTTCAGACCACGCTACCTTGCCGGCAGCGGCGGCAAACTCGCCACAACTCGCCTGGTAATACCCGCGGATTTCTTCTGTCAGCGCCTCTCGAGCTTGCCCGTCTGATGGGGACATTTCCTCGAGCCTTTCGCGCAGCATGATCTGTGTCATCAAAAACGCGGCGCCTACACCCTCGCGCTCCGCCTTGGCGAGGTTTACACCCGCACGTGTCAGTAAATATTCAGCCCGCAAAACCTCGTCAGACAGTACGCGATAGCCGCTGTTGATATCGGCACAGAATTGCGCCGCCACGCGCTGCTCAAACTGCGCCTTGCCCGCATAGCGATCGGGGTGGAACTGGGAGAGTAGCGAATGGTACGCCCGCTCAAGAGCGGCCTCGTCGACCGAGAAACCGGGCTCAAGCTGAAACAGTGAGAAGTAATCGCGCGCTGTCGCGCCCGCTGTGGCGTTCACGTTTAAACCGTAAAACTCTCGCCACAGCCGCATTCTCCGGCGACGTTCGGATTGCGAAACTCAAGCCCCTCGTTGAGGCCCTCGCGCGCAAAATCCACGATCGTGCCGTCCAGATAAACGAGACTTTTAGGATCAACGAACACTTTGACGCCATCGGACTCAAAAAACGCATCCTCGGGTTCAGCGTGGTCAACGAACTCGAGTACATAGGCCAGACCAGAGCATCCCGAGGTTTTCACCCCAATGCGTATTCCCTCGCCCATACCGCGACTGGCTAGCTGCCGACTCACGTGCTCGGCGGCCTCACTTGTCAGGCTAATCGCCATGTCAGCTGTCCTGCTTGTCCCGATAGTTCTGCACCGCTGCCTTGATCGCGTCCTCCGCCAGCACCGAGCAGTGAATCTTGACTGGTGGTAGCGAGAGTTCCTGAGCGATCTCAGTATTTTTGATCGACGCGGCTTCATCGAGGTTCTTACCTTTCACCCACTCGGTGAGCAAGGAACTCGACGCAATGGCGGAACCGCAGCCATAGGTCTTAAACTTCGCATCCTCAATCACACCATCGTCATTGACCTGAATCTGCAAGCGCATAACGTCACCACAGGCTGGTGCACCCACCATTCCAGTGCCAATGTTGTCCTCGCCCTCATCAAACTTGCCGACGTTGCGCGGATTCTCGTAGTGGTCAATCACTTTATCGCTATAAGCCATGGTTCTCTCCCAAAGGCAGTCCGAACGGCGTCAGTGCGACGCCCATTCAATTGTGTTGAGGTCCACACCGTCCTGATACATGTCCCAGAGCGGCGACAACTCGCGCAGCTTTTCTACCGCGTGACGAACAGATTTCGCTGCATGGTCGACCTCTGCTTCCGTCGTGAAGCGACCGAAGCTGAATCGCAAAGAACTGTGCGCGAGCTCGTCATTCAGCCCCAGCGCGCGCAGCACGTATGAGGGCTCAAGACTCGCCGAGGTACAAGCGGATCCACTGGAGATCGCTAGATCTCGGAGTGACATAATGAGCGATTCGCCTTCAACGAAAGCAAAGCTGACGTTGAGCGCACCCGGCAGACGCTGATCACGGTCGCCGTTGATATGCACCTCGGGGATATCGCTGATGGCATCCCAGAAACGGTGCCGCAAGGCAGACAGTCGATCGGACTCAGCGGACATCTCTTCGCGGGCAATCCGCGCGGCCTCGCCGAAGCCCACCAACTGGTGAGTCGCCAACGTACCCGAGCGCATACCTCGCTCATGGCCACCCCCGTGCATCTGCGCTTCCAGTCGCACGCGCGGTTTCCGCCGAACGTATAGCGCGCCGACGCCTTTGGGGCCATACATCTTGTGGGCCGACATCGACAACAAATCGACCTTCATCGTTTCCATATCAAGCGGGACTTTGCCCGTGCTCTGGGCTGCATCCACGTGCAACAGCACGCCCGACGCGCGGCAGATCTCACCAATGCCTGCTACGTCATTGACGATGCCAATCTCGTTATTGGCATGCATCACCGTAACGAGAATGGTGTCTTCCCGTAACACTGCCGCAATCATTTCTGGAGTGGTAAGGCCCCGCTCATCCGGGTCAAGATAAGTCACCTCATACCCCTCGCGCTCTAACTGGCGACAGGTATCAAGCACCGCTTTATGCTCAATCTTGGAGGTAATAATGTGCTTGCCCTTCTTATGGTAGAAGTGCGCGACGCCCTTGATAGCCAAATTATCGGATTCGGTGGCGCCAGAGGTCCATACGATTTCTCGAGGGTCCGCGTTGATCAACTCCGCAACATGATTGCGCGCATTTTCTACCGCTTCCTCAGCCTTCCAGCCAAAAACATGGGAGCGGGAGGCAGGATTGCCGAACACGCCCTCTGTGGAAAGGCAGGCTGACATCACATCCACAACACGCGGGTCAACGGGTGTCGTCGACAGGTAATCCAAGTAGATCGGTGTTTGTACGGTCACCGGTGCATTCATGTTCTATCCGTCTCTCTCGTTGTTCATTGATGGGCGCGATCCACTGTCTGGACGCCACGCCCTACCGTACCGACAGGGTCTGCAAGACCCCCTCCGTGTATTTCTGTAGAGGCCTCCGCCCCCGCCCTTCCATCAGATCCCCCAAACTGATCTGACTGAGAAAATCATGGATCTGTCCCGACAGGTCCTCCCACAAATGGTGGGTCAGGCAGGTTTCTCCCTGATGGCAGTTTCCCTTCCCCTGACAGTTGGTCACGTCAACGGATTCGTCCACCGCATCGATGATCTGGGCGACAAAAATGTCCGCCCCATTGCGCGCAAGGCGATACCCGCCCCCGGGACCCCGTGCAGAGGTCACCAGCTGTTCACGGCGCAACTTAGCGAACAACTGCTCGAGGTAGGACAAGGAAATTTCCTGCCTGCCTGAAATATCGGCCAAGGACACCGGTCGGCTGCCGCCGTTGATGGCTAAATCCAGCATGGCGGTGACCGCATAACGGCCGCGAGTCGTCAGTTTCATAGCGGGCAGTGTGCAATACCCGACTATTTTAGTCAAGAATAAGGAAAAGTGGTTTTAATCGCTGCGGCGAGCTGCCGTTTTCTGGGTTTCCGAGAGGATCCCACGCAAGATATTAAGTTCCATTTCGTCGAGTCTTACCCGATTGTAGAGCCTTTTGAGCCGCCGCATGAGCTGCCGCGGCGCCTGCGGATTGAGGAATTCTATATCGACCAGCGTCTCCTCCAAATGGGCATAGAACCGCGTCATATCGTCTGCAGTCGCAAAAGGTGTGTCCCACTCAGCATCTTCCGGCAGATCCGTCCGATCCTCCAGCTGCATCATTCGGCACTCATAGGCCACAATCTGGACCGCCATCGCCAGATTGAGACTTTGGTAACCCTCGTGGGTGGGGATGTGACAGTGCAAATTGCAGCGCTGTAATTCCTCATTAAGCAGTCCCCGATCTTCACGGCCAAAGAGAATCGCCACGCGCTCAGAACCGGAATGCGCAGCAATCCGCTCGGCGCAGCGCCGGGCATCCTGAACAGGCCAGGGAATGCGTCGCTCGCGCGCACTGGTACCCACCACAAACTGGCACTCTGCGATGGCCTCTTCGAGGGTGTCTACGACGCGCGCATTGTCCATTACGTCTACTGCCGATGCGGCGCGCCAGGTCGCCTCCGGTGCCGGATATCCCTGCGGCGCTACCAACGTCAATCGCTTCAGGCCCATGTTCTTCATGGCGCGAGCGACACCACCAATATTGCCACTATGAGTCGTGTGAACGAGAACGATATCGATGTTGTCAGGATTCATAGCGTGATGACTCGCGTGTGGAACAAGAGCGTAAATCGGGCGGACGGGTTGTCCCATCGCGCATCGAACTCTGTTGGAAGCGCCGGGTCAGATGACCGCACAGGACGAGAGTCTAGCAAAGTCGTTTCCGCTGCTCGTTGCCCCTGTTATCATGCGCCGCCTTTCACCACCGGAACTGGCAATGGAACCCACGGCATCCATGGCACTGCGCGCCGCACGCAAAGCGGGAGATTTGATCGTCCGGGCTTCCGACGAGATGGATCGGGTCGGCTATCAGGCCAAGGCCGCAGCCGACTTTGTGACAGAAGTCGATATCGCAGCCGAAAAAGACATTCTCTATCACCTGAATAAAGCCTATCCAGACCATCGCTATGAGTGTGAGGAAAGCGGCCTTTCAGGTAACGAGGAATCAGACTACACGTGGGTGATCGATCCTCTTGATGGCACCAGTAATTTCCTGCGTGGGATTCCGCACTACGCCATTAGCATCGCGTGCCTGTATCGAGGGAAAATTGAACACGCCGTTGTCTATGACCCCGTCAGGCGAGAGGAGTTTATTGCCTCTCGCGGCCGCGGCGCTCAGCTTAATGGGCACCGCATCCGTGTGAGCGATCGTGTGGAGCTCAGAGAATGTCTGATCGGCACGGGCGTGCCATTTTTAGGCCATTGCGATGAGCATTTGGACTGGTATACCCAGTCGCTCGGGGCGGTCACAGGCCGATCTATGGGTATCCGCCGGGGCGGCGCCGCGGCGCTTGACCTGGCATATGTCGCGGCGGGTCGACTCGACGGCTTTTGGGAAATGGGTCTGAATCAGTGGGATATTGCTGCCGGCGCCTTACTGGTCCGCGAAGCAGGCGGGTTGGTAGCTGATCTGACAGGCGGAGAAGGCTGGTACGAGTCCGGCAACGTGGTGTGTGGCAACCCCAAGCTATTGCGACAGCTCCTGCCCCTCGTTAAATGCGCTGTCGACTAACCGCCCGTATGTTTGCCATCAACGTCAAGGTATCAAGCCGTCCTGATCTGCACCCTCCCGTTCAGGCACCATGACGTCCTCTTTGTTGACCCCTAATTGCAAAAGCGTTGTCGCGGCGACATACATGGAGGAGTAGGTTCCAACCGCGACCCCGACCAATAGCGCCACCGCAAAACCAAAAATCATCTCGCCGCCAAACAGCGCCAATGCCGCGAGCACCAATAGCGTCGTCAGCGACGTGACCAACGTTCTACCCAATGTCTCAGTCAGCGACACATCAATGACTTCAGTTGGACTGGCGCGTCGGATCTTACGCAAATTCTCGCGAATACGATCCGATACCACGATCGTATCGTTCAGCGAGTACCCCACCACCGCCAACAAAGCCGCCAGCACCGTCAGGTCAAACTCGAGTCCCGTCAGGGAAAAAAAGCCGAGCGTGAAGATCACATCGTGGGCCAGCGCAATCACTGCGCCCAACGCGAATTTAATCTGGAATCGAAAGGCGACATAAAGCATCACCAGCCCCAGAGCAGTCAGCATGGCGATGCCACCGTCGTCTCGAAGCTCCTCTCCAACCTGTGGCCCAACAAACTCAATACGGCGTAGCTCGATATCCAGCGTCGTTGCGGCGCGAAGCCTATCCACCATCAGCGCGCCCTGCTCATCGGAATAGCCGTCGGGCAGACGCACCAATACGTCCTTGTCGGTGCCAAAGCTCACGACCACTGCGCCCTCGTAGCCTTCCTGATCCAGCACGGCGCGAATCGCACTGAGGTCGGCGCTATCGCTGTAAGCCACTTCGACCAGTGTTCCGCCAGTGAAATCAAGGCCCCAATTTAGTTGTCGCACGCTGAGTGAGCCGATCGCCGCCAGTAGAGCCGCAGCTGAGATCGCTACGGCTATCCAGCGCCACTTCATAAAGGGTATGACTTTCATACGGCGGCTCCCTCAGTTCCTGTCGCTTTGCGCGCGACACCACCAATTGCCAGAGTCTTCACGCGCCGGCCACCGTAAATCAGATTAATCAGCGCACGGGTTCCCATGATCGAAGAGAACATCGAGGTGATGATGCCCACTGAAAGCGTCACGGCGAAGCCCTTGATAGGCCCGGTGCCGATGGCGTAGAGAATAATGGCAACAATCAGAGTGGTGATATTGGCATCAAGGATGGTGACGATCGCGCGGTCGAACCCCTGGGCGATCGCCGTCTGGGGGGGGGAGCCGCTGCGGATTTCTTCGCGGATTCTGGCGAAAATCAGCACGTTGGCGTCGACCGCCATACCCACCGTCAGCACGATTCCCGCGATACCCGGCAAAGTCAGCGTGGCACCCAGCAGAGACATAATACCCACGAGTAGCACCAGATTCCCCGACAGCGCAATCACGGCCGCAATACCAAACACCCGGTAGTACAGCATCATGAACACCACGACCAACGCCAGCCCCACCTGAACCGACTTCATACCCAACTGAATATTCTCGGCACCCAACGAGGGGCCGACTGTTCGCTCCTCCACAAAAGTGATCGGCGCCGCCAGGGCGCCTGCTCGCAGCATGAGTGCCAGCTCCGAGGATTCGGCGGGGTTATCAAGGCCAGTGATTTGAAATTGCGCTCCCAGCGCCGACTGAATCACCGGCGCGGTCAGGAGTTTCTTTTCGTCATACGGA
>CALKEI010000063.1 GCA_938085095.1 uncultured Luminiphilus sp.
TATAAAGTCTCTGCGATTGATGTTGCTCATAATAAGCCAGATGATTACGGATCGTTAACGGGAACTATTGTAGGAGAACAAAGCTCTCTGTATGGCCTGCATGGTTATGCCAGAGCGGCTCACTCATACAATAACAGAACCGCAGAGAACGTTACGTAAAAACGCGGGCATAAAAAAAGGGGGCTTGCGCCCCCTTTGATCTTTTTTCAACTTAAGCTCTAGAAGGAAACAGCAAATTCCGCGCCGATGGTGCGAGGTGGTGTCCACCAACCACGCGTGATTAGCGGATGGATAGTCGCTTGGGCCAGCTCCTGCTCATCAGTCAAGTTCTTTCCATAGACTGATAGGCGGTAGCGGTTATCGCCCCAAAGGTAGCTGATTTGGCCACTGAGATCGGTAATGCTGTCCATACTTCCGATAGGATCATTATCAGGGGCATGCTCAACCGCGTCGCGGTATCGGAATGAGAGAGAGCCTTGAAGTGAGCCCGGTCCAATATTCGCCGTGTATGTGGTGCTCAGACCAAACGTGTTCTCAGGGACATTTCGCGGAATCAGATCCGAGTTATCTGTGACGGTCCCATCACCAGTAAGGTCAGCGAAGTATTGGTCGTACTCGGCGTCAATGTAGCCGTAGCTACCACGCAGATTCCATGCTTCGGTGATCTGGAAGCTGATCTCAAGTTCAACACCAAATATCTCTTGCGTAGAAGCGTTCCGAACAACTGTGGCAACATTTGTGAGATCAACGGGAATCAGAATCGATTCTTGCTTATCCTCATAGTCACTGAAGAAGACGGTAGGGTTGAAGGTTAGCCTGCCATCCAACATCGTCTTCTTCAAACCCAACTCATAGTTGGTTACGAACTCCGGTTCATACGTTGGCGAAATGTTGAAGTCGGCTTGCCGTCCGAAGAAACCTCCGCTCTTAAAGCCCTCTGCGTAAGAGGCCCACACCATGGTGTCATCGTTAACCTGCCACTTCAGCGAGGCGCTCGGCGTAAATTCCTTCCACTCGTCGGCATAGGGCTGTGGATCAGCTAGCGGTGGGCGAGGATCTGTACCCGGTAGGTACACGATGCCAGCGTTTCCGCCGACAAGTGCCTTTTCCTCTCTTGTGTAGCGTCCACCGACTGTCAGCGTCCAAGCATCATTAAATGCATAGTCCATCGAGATGAAGGCCGCTACAGATTCGGTTTCCTGGTACTGCCCATTGCTGCTCGCATGGTCGAAGGTAGGTGCAAGGCCTAGCGTGGTGAACAAATCGTAGACGTCCCAAACTTGATCATAGTCAGCCTCAAAGGAATATAAGCCGGCGATGAACTGGAAGGGGCTGTCCGACGTGCTGCTCACGCGCAACTCATGCGTTGTCTGATCCCAAACGTTGAAGAAGTTCATGCGAAGCATTGGGGCTGATGAGCCGTCAAAGTCCTGCATGTTCTGCTCATCCTGATCCCGAATACCGCCGATGTAAGTCAGCAGTAGACCATCTGTCATTTGCCAGTTTGCAGTGATGATGTTGGTGTCATATTCATTGTCACTAAAATTGGTGCCGTCTGATGAATTTCGAGTTGAAGTATCCGTGCTGTTACTGAAGCACTGGCCATAAATGAGACAAGTCAGATCGGTTGCATCGTTAGTATTCGCGTAGGCACCCTGATCACTCTGATCTTTCATTTTTTCGAAGTGCCACTTGAGATCAAAGTTATCGGAAGGCTGCCACTTCATCGCAAAGCCATAATTAACGATGTCGTCTCCGCCCACGTCTTGATTCAGAGTCGTGTTGTACATCCAGCCATCGCTTTTGATCTGGGCACCGAAGAGCTTGATGCCGAGTTGGTCATCGATGATTGGGACATTGACAACACCTTTAACGTCCTCACGACCGTGTTCATCAACAGCAACGCTAAAGTCGCCGCCCCACTCCATGGTCACAGCGCCACGGGTGATGTTGATCAAGCCCCCGGTCGTATTTTTGCCAAACAGTGTGCCCTGTGGTCCACGCAGTATCTCGATACGTTCGATGTCGAAGTTTTGCATTAAAACGCCGCTGGCTGTGCCGAGAAACATACCGTCCATAACTACGCCAATCGGTGGATCCAGACTCTTGTCGTAGTCGGTGGTTCCCACGCCACGGATATTGATAAAGGCAGCGCTACCAGCGCCCGGATATCGTCGGATATAAGTACTGGGACTGAAGGTCTGAAGATCTTCCAGTCGACGCACCTGCGCCTGACCTAATTCCTTAGTGATGGCTGCAACTGATACGGCAACGTCCTGAATAGACTCATCTCGCCGTGTTGCTGAGACGATGACTTCCTCAAGCGCCGTATCTTGGGCCAGAGTGGGAACACTCTGAAAACCTGCTGCAAGTGCGGTCGCGCAAGCAGCGACTGCCAGGCGCCTCGGGCTCTTGAAGGGTAAGGGTGGATGCTTCTTTATCATTATCACTTCCTCTCTGATGGTGAACTGCTGTTTTGGTTTATTGTGGTTTAGCTCGGCTGTGACTCTTTCCTCACGTTCTGACTTTCTTAATGATCAACTCGCCATACGGGTTTCATCGATCCATGCGGCTTTCTTATCATTGCAGGCTTCTTTCATAGTTGACTGAAGTAATTTTTGTAACCAGTCTTTGGTATCGGTTTGACAAAAGGGCATCAGATCCACGCAGTGTTTAAGAATCGCTTGGTGCCGAAATGTGTCGAGTGATATCAGCTTCTTTTGCCACATCAGCGTGACGCCCCATTGGCTAGCAGCCAGCAATTGCGACAGCATTAAACAGTTGGTCCCCGGAACCAGCTCATCCTTGGCTTCCGCTGTGAGCAATGCTTCATAAAACCACTGCTGGGTGCCACCGATGCGGTGATAGTCGGCCTCTTCTTCGGCGCTGATGCTCACGACCACCGAGATGGCCGACTCCATAAATTCAGGGGATCGCGCAAAGGTTTCCATGGTTCTCTGCGTCAGCGCTATGATCCGTGATACGCCTTCAGGAGCATTGAGAACGCTTTCGCTACTTTGTGTTTCGGCGCGGGTTTGTCCTGCTGCCGCAAGCAGTAAGCCGTTGCGACTTTTGAAGATGTTGTAGAGGGTTTTGGTGCTCACATCGCTGAGTTGGGCTATTTGACCCATGCTAATCGACGCTGGCGCTTCTTCTTCCAGAAGCGTGAGTGTCTCTTTCAAGATACGTTTTCTCCGCTCAACTTGCGCTGGAGAAGCGTATTTTCCCCTTAATCTCGCCATGTTTAATGTTTATTTTTATGACATCCCTATAACAAAATTACACTACCCTGTAAATTTTGCAAGCTGTTTTTGAAACCGTCACACTCAGAAATGCAACACAAGCCGAATCGGTTGAAGATCAACGCAAAGGCACGCTAG
Organism: uncultured Luminiphilus sp.; assembly: GCA_938085095.1. Classification (GTDB taxonomy): domain Bacteria; phylum Pseudomonadota; class Gammaproteobacteria; order Pseudomonadales; family Halieaceae; genus Luminiphilus. The sequence goes on from CALKEI010000063.1 coordinate 3,381, forward strand.
TGTAAGCGGCTTCTTAGTATTCACGTCTATTTCGAGTTCGTGGAAAACCAGCAGTAGGAGAGCAGTGACTATGACCCAGCAGAACACCAACTATGACGATGTAAAGCAGTATCGGCTTGATCCAGAACGCGAGCAGGAATTGGTGAACTGTGCAGGTGAATGTACTTTTTGCTGGGCCAATAAAGCGGGCCATCCATTGGGTGTGACTACGGCCTACGTGCCCGTGGATGGCAAGATTTGGATGACCGCAACCCGGGAGCGGGTCCGGATCAAAGCCATCGCGCGGGACGGACGATCCGCTGTGGTGATGTCGAGTAAAGGTACGCACATGGGTGGCGGTAAGACCGTTACTTACAAGGGGCATTCGGTGATTCATGACGACCCCGAGACAAAAATGTGGATGTACCAGCTGTTAGCTCAGGGAATGTCAAAGGTTGAAGATTCAGACAACGATTTCACAATGGGACTGGATCCCGATCTGTTTGTGAAATTTTTGGATACCCCCGAGCGAATCGTGCTGGAGTTCACACCCGAGATGTCGATTCCTTTTGATGGGGACAAAATGGCGAAAGGCACTGCGAAAGCCTATGCCGAATTTGCCGCAAAAGAAGCCGCGAAGTAATGCTGAGCGATCGGTGCCTGTTTTTTTTCGTGCAGGCACCCAGGCAATCGGCACGCTCAGCTGGTAGTGACCACCTGAACTAGCTCCAAAAACGTTCCGTCGGGATCCTTGAAGCAGAAAAATCGCGCGTAGCTGCTTTCCGAGGTATGCACATTAACCGGTGCTGACACCACCTCCACACCTTGTTCAACCAGAAAATCGTAATCGGCGTCGATGTCTGAGCTGGCTAGGGCAATTCTGGCTAGGCCCGGGCGGTAGAGGTTAGGGTAGGGGGGCGAGTCGTCCCGCGGCGAGTGCCATTCCAGCAGGTCGATCACCATTGGTTGCTCGGCGCCCTGCAATGCCATGAGCGCGCCCTCCACCCGGTACTTGGGCATGCCTACCGCATTGGCGACCTCTTCAGTATTGGTCTCGGGAACCGGCCAATACACTTCAAAGCCGAGCATTTCGTAAAAGGCTTTAGAGCGCTGAAAATCACTGCAGTTGATATTGATATGCACCATGCCGGTGATATGCATTGGAGATTCCTCTATTCTCGTTATGGCGCTGACTCAGATAACGGTGTCGCCATTATCAACGACCATTTCGGCGCCAGTGACGTGCTTTGATTCGTCGGAGAGCAGGTAAAGCACCATATTTGCGACGTCGTCTGGTTCGCCAATGCCCATCGCTTTCCGGGTTTTTTCCGGATCTTCCTCGGCCATCAGGTCTGTGCCTACCAGAGTCTTCAGCGCCTTGTGCACCATGGGGGTGCTGATGGAGCCAGGGTGCACAGAATTACACCGAATCCCCATACCTTCGGTGCGACAGTGGATCGCGATTGATTTAGTCATCGATCGAATTCCGCCCTTTGCAGCAGAGTAGGCAAGGTAGGGCGCTAGGCCAACCAAAGCGGCGGTGGAGGACATATTGACGATCGAGCCCCCACCGCTTTGCTTCATGAGCTTGATCGCCGATTGGCAGCCCCAAAACGTTGCATCCAGGTGAATGCCCATGACACGTCGCCAGATTTCGGTTGTGGTGTCCTCGATGCTTGCAATAGGCGCGATGCCCGCGTTATTGACCAGGCCGTCTAGTCGACCGAATGTTTTGTCGACTTCACTCATCACCTGTTCCCAGGAAGATTCATCGCTGACGTCCTGGGTGATGAAAGTGGCGCCGATGTCATCGGCGTGAGCCTTTCCTGCTTCGGGATCAATATCTGTCATAACCACCCGAGCACCCTCACGAGTGAGTAAACGAGTATCTGCAAGACCCAGACCTGAGGCCGCGCCGGTGACGACAATCACCTTATCTTTGACTCTATCCATTATTTTTTATCCATTAATTTCCTGATCGGCAAGAAGTCCAGTCAGTCATAACCGCTGGGCAGACGCTCCCTTTTTTTAACTCGCTAGCTCAGTCCGTCTACTTCCAGATGCTACCTGAAAGCCGGACCATTCTTCTCGGGCTAAGCGACACTGTTTGCGATAGAACGGAAATCCACCGAACCAAAACAAGGTGGCTCTTGCCTTACCCGGTATGTTGTCACCCATGTAGTAGTTATCAGATTCGGGGTAAAGGGTGCTATTGCCAATATCGTTAGTGAGCTGCACATATTCGCGCTCTGCTGTCGGATTTGCTTCCAGAACATCAAGTCCGTCGTCACTCATATCTGTGATGAGATCCGTAATGTAATCACACTGAAATTCAGCCAGCAGTATCGGGTTATAAAACGGGCTATGTGGTCCGTTGATCCAGAAAAGGTTGGGAAAGCCGTGGGTCATCATCCCCAGATGGCTGCTGAGTCCTTCTGCCCAACGTGTTTTGAGTGCTTCACCCTCCAGACCGCGAATGTCGATTCGATCCATAGCGCCTGTCATCACATCAAAGCCGGTTGCAAATATCACTGCATCCAATTCAATCTCAGTGTCTCCCACCACAATTCCGTTAGTTGTGAAGTGGCTGATGGGTTGTTCATGTAGATCAATCAACTCAACGTTCGGCTGATTGAAGGCCTCTAGGTAATTGGTCTCAGGCGAAAGGCGCCGGGTAAGAATTGGGTAGTTGGGACACAATTTTTCGGCAATTGCTGGATCATCAAGACGCTCGCGGATTTTCTCGCGCGCAAAATCAGCTAGCGTTCGGTTTGACTCTATATTCAGCAAGCTGTCCGTGAACGCGTAGTATGGAGACAGTCCGCCTGATGCCCAGCGATTTTCATATTCGGCCCGCCGCTCAGCGTCACTGACTTCCAACGCCGATTTGGAAGGGGGAGGCGCAAGATCAGAATGCACTAGCGTAAAGCCGGAAAAAGAGTTGAACTGTCGCTGGCGCAATTCTTCATACTGGCGCTTCATTTTAGATGCGTGGCCAGACTCTACCGGCCGATTTTGCAAAGGAATGGTATAAGCCGGAGTGCGCTGCAGAACGAAGAGCTCGCCGGCTTTTTTAGCGACTTCCGAAATCACTTGAATCCCAGACGATCCCGTACCAATAACCGCCACGCGTTTGTGTTCAAAACTGGGTTCGTCAGATGGCCAGCGGCTGGTGAGGTATTGCTCGCCTTGAAAGGTGTCGAGGCCTTTGAATCGAGGCTCAATAGGCGCCGATATTAGACCGGTTGCCATGATGCAGAATCGTGAGGAGATGTTGTCGCCACTGTCGGTGGTCACCCGCCAGCGCTGCGATGACTGATCATAGTGCGCAGCGTTGACCCGGGTATTGAAGGCGATATTCCGCCTCAGATCGAAGCGGTCAGCTACATGGTTAGCGTAGCGCTCGATCTCCGGTTGCCCTGCATAGCGTTCACTCCAATCCCACTCTTGTTCCAATTCTTTAGAGAAGGAGTACGAATACTCCACGCATTCAATGTCGACCCGAGCACCGGGGTATCGATTCCAATACCAAGTGCCGCCGACCTGTTCGCCCACTTCGAAACATTGCACCGTCAGTCCGCTTTGCCGAGCGCGGTGAATCATGTACAGACCGGCAAAACCTGCACCGACGACGACCATATCGACTTCGGAGGTTTCTGTGTCATGACGCATAGTGCGTTTTGTTCCTGTTGCCGCTCAAGGGGCAACACCATACCAGCACTCGGGCTAAGTGAAAGCGACGCAGTAAAAATGAGTGTTAGTCGGAGACGCTGAATCCGGCGAGTTCTCTCCAGAAATCTCGATAATCATAGTCGGTATCGAGCGCTAAATTGAGGGTGTTGTAAGACCCGAAATCACTGACCACGTGCGTGAGCTGGACGATGCCCTTGTCGCTCAGACCGTGGGTGCGCAGTGCTTCTACCTGCTGATCACTGACGTCGGCTGGTGCTTGGTTGACTTGCAGCGCGTACTCAAGGAACGCTCGCAGCCGGTCGCCTTCGACCGCGGCTGGGCCGGATTGGAGCAGTGTGCCCACGTAGTCCTCGGCAGCACCCAGTCCGTGGTTCAAGATGGTGCAAAAGGCGGCAGTGCAGTAAGGGCAGCCGTTAGCCTGAGAGACCAAAATGCCGACGTGCTGTATCTCTTCCATGGTGAGCTCGCCCATCTCCCACAGCACCTTAGTCGCGCCCAGTTTGGCCGTGAAGAACTCAGGAAAATTAAGCTCGACATAAAAATGGTTGGGCACACTGCCTTCCATTTCGGTCACCCAGGCAAAAATGCCCTCCACCGCAGGGTCAGTAATATGCTCGGGTTTGGGCAGTGCGACTCTCGCCATGAGGGGGCTCCTATCGCCGGGCTATGCAGTTGAGCCTACCGACACCCGAAGGCGCCGGCAGATCGCTCCACTTAAAATTGTTTTCGGACCTCGACGCGCCATTGGCGGCCGCGGTTGTAGATACCTTCGAGCGACTGAAACGCTGTGCCATAGACGCCGGTCACGAGATATTGTTCGTCCGAGAGGTTGGTGCCTGCCAGAATCACGGTCCAGTCGCCGTCTTTATTGGTCCAGCGCACACTGGCGTCGATCAGGCTGTAAGAGTCTGTCTCCAACAGAGGCGTGTTGTAGGCGTCGTTATAAGTTTCTGAGCGATAGCTCCAGTCAGCGCGCAGCAACAGCGTGCCGTTGTTAGCGATTTCGAGTTCTTTGGACAGTCCCAAGCTGGCTGTTGTCTCCGGCACGCGCTCAAAGTCATTGCTTTTCTGGATCAGCGTATTGGCTGTGTCGATATTGTCGTACTCGGCATTGATGAGCGACAGGCTGCCTTCAACAAACCAGCTCTCGGCGGGGGAGGCGAAGAGCTCTACTTCGAAACCATCGATACTCGCTTCACCGATATTCTGAGTCACCGGCGCGACACTATTGAAGACCTGAACCTGGAGTTCTTCGTAGTCGGTCTGAAATACCGCGCCATTTACCCTCAGCCGACCGTCCAGCAGATCAAGCTTAAAACCAGCTTCCAGTACTTCTACAAACTCAGGTTCATAAGTCGGGATCAAGTCAATATCTGGCGTACCGGGTGGCGCGGTGAAGGGCGGCACAATTGGCGGGAAGACCCGCTGAGTGAAGCCACCTGATTTGAACCCTTCAGAGTACGTTGCATAGAGCATCACGCTGTCACTCAAATCGAACGCCAGGTTGGCCATAGGCGTGAATTCCGAAATGGAGATCTCTTTTTCCAGTAATGGCAGGATGCGCGAACCCGCCTGCAGGAAAGGGGCGTCGAGCGCGGCCAATGGATTGCCGGGAGGCACCACGTTGCTGATGCCGGCGTAGTAGTTGTTGTAGATGACCTGATCGGGCGTAAAGGCTTTATCCTCGTCGGTGTAGCGCCCACCCAGAGTCAGATGCAGCCGATCCGTCATATCGAAGGTGGCCTGCGCAAATGCCGCCCACGCCGTATTGTCAAAGGCGCCACCTGATCGGAAATTCGACACGGTAAAATCTAGGGTGTTGACGTTGTTGCCTTCCTCGGAAAAGTAGTAGAGACCGAGAATCCAGTCGAGACGGTCATGTGTGCCGATCAACTGCAGTTCCTGAGTCAACTGCTCCTGATCCAGCGTGTCTTCAAACTGAGAGATGCGATGGGGTGAGTGATCGCCGTCACGCGCAAATTCTGATTCCAGCTCCCGGTACGCGGTGATCGATTTCAGCGCGAGGCTGTCTGACAGGTTGAAATCCAGAGTGGCAGAGATTCCAAAGACATCGGTTTCCGAGTAAGCGGGTGCAGTGCCTTCATTGGTGCCGTCGGCGCCAATGTAGCGGCTGTCATAACAGTTAGGGGACGCGGGGTTTGAGGTCACGCCATTACCGGCAGGGTCGGTTGCCGCACAAGGCTGGCCCGGGCCCATCGCGGCCGTCGTCACGTTGTGAATAAAAGCCATTGGCGGCGGGGGTGCGAGCACGACGCCCTGAAGTTGACTCAGATCTGTGAAATCAATACCAATGAGCTCCATCGCCGGCCCATTCTCGCGATCGACGGTCATATCTGCCGTAATGAGTGCAGAGAAATCATCACTGGGCTGGAAGGCAAGCGATACCCTGCTAGTCCAGGTATCGTCGTTGCCAAGATCTGTGTTATCGGACCGATCGACATACCCGTCCTGTGTCATGGACGCCACGGTGGCGCGAATGGCCAGCGTGTCGCTGATTGGTGCATGCACGGTGCCGCGCAGGTGCACGAGGCTATCGGTGCCTGCGGCTATGGCTACGTTGCCTTCGAAGTCGCCGCCAGGTTGTGGTTTGCGTGTGGCAATAGAGACGGCGCCACCGATAGTGTTGCGGCCGAACAGCGTGCCCTGCGGTCCACGCAATACTTCCAGTCTCTCAATATCGACGATATCGAGAATGGCACCGACCGAGCGCGCGACATAGACACCATCTACATAGAGCCCAACGCCTGGTTCGGTGGTTGGGAGAAATTCCTTCTGACCCACTCCGCGAAGATAGATGGCAGCAGAGTTGGAGGCACCACCAAAGCTGGGGTTGTTATGCAGGGTCATGCTAGGTACGAAGCGCTCGATCTGATCGAGGCTGTCGACACCGCGATAGTCAAGGGTTTCTCCCGTGAAAGCTGAAACGGCAATGGGCGCGTCCTGCAGACCTTCTTCAATGCCGCGCGCGTTAACAACGATTTCTTCCATTAGCCGCGCCGTGGTAGACGGAGCAGACTCTTGAGCCACCACAGTAGCTGAGCCTCCGCCCAACGCGGTGGCAAGTGCAAGTGAGACAGCGGAGTAGAGTGGTCGGTTTTTCATAATGAGGTCCTTGGTATTGAGACGCCAGCCTGAGTAAGTCAATGCTTCAGGCGTCGATATCGGGTACTTGCTGCATGGCTTGTGCAATGACAGCATCTGAGAGGTCGAGGTCGACCATTTCCCCTGTGAGAAATTTGTCGTAGGCGGCGAGGTCGAGATGGCCATGACCGCATAACGCAGTAAGAATTACCTTCTCTTCACCGGATTCTTTGCAAGCCATTGCCTCGCGGATTGCCGCAGCAAGGGCGTGTGTGGGCTCGGGTGCGGGCACAATGCCTTCGGTGCGAGCGAATTTCATCGCGCTCTCAAAGCACTCGGTTTGTGGGATCGAGATCGCTTCAACCAATCCCAGCTGATACACGTGCGATACCAGAGGCGCCATGCCGTGATAGCGCAGTCCGCCAGCGTGGATGGGTTCGGGAATAAACGAGTGGCCCAGTGTGTGCATCTTCATGAGGGGAGTGAGACCGGCGGTGTCACCGAAGTCGTAGCGATACTCGCCTTTTGTCAGCGTGGGGCAGGCAGAAGGTTCAACGCACCGGATAGTCGGATTCATTTTGCCGGCGAGCTTCTCTCTCAGGAACGGAAACGCAAGACCGCCAAAGTTGGAGCCACCGCCCGTGCAACCTACGAGCACATCCGGCGTCTCCTCGACCTTCGCTAACTGCAGCAGCGCTTCTTCGCCGATAATGGTTTGATGCAACAGCACGTGATTCAGCACGCTTCCCAGTGCGTAGCGGATGGTTGGGTCTTCGACTGCTTCTGCAACGGCTTCGGAAATTGCGATACCCAATGAGCCGGGATGGTCGGCGTCCTGTGCCAGCAGCGCCTTGCCGAATTCGGTCACATCGGAGGGGCTTGGGTGCACCTTTCCACCCCAAAGCTCCATCATGGTGCGGCGATGGGGTTTGGCTCTGAAAGAGGCCGCCACCTGCCATATCTCGCATTCAAGGCCAAATTGCGCGCAGGCGAAGGCAAGCGAACTGCCCCATTGGCCTGCGCCGGTCTCGGTGGTTAATTTTCTGATCCCTTCCTGAGCGTTGTACCAAACCTGAGGTACCGCGGTGTTGGGCTTGTGAGAGCCCGCCGGACTCACACCCTCATATTTGTAATAAATGCGTGCCGGGGTATCGAGCAGCTTCTCGAGCCGATGCGCCCGAAAGAGGGGGGTGGGACGCCACAGTCGGTAAACATCGAGCACTTCACCGGGAATATCGATGTAGCGCTCAGCCGACATCTCTTGTTCAATCAGCGCCTTAGGGAATAGCGCGGCAAAATCATCTCCAGTCGCTGGCTGGTGTGTGCCGGGGTGAAGCGGCGGTGGCGGCGGCTCAGGGAGGTCGGCGACCACGTTGTACCATTGCGTGGGCATCTCCGATTCATCGAGATAGATTTTGGTAGGCGTGCTCATAGTGTTGGTCCACAGGCGTAACGGCTAGGCCGCTATAAGCCTTAAATCATTCAAAAGATCGCGCATGATAAGCGAGTGAGCGTGTGACGCAACCGTTGTCAGCAGTCGAGCTGGCGCCCCATTGCGTCTGCCGCGGTGCTTCGGCAAGCCCTTCAAGCGATGATTGATGACTGCACGGCAACTTGGGGCAGCCTTCCACCGTGACCTTGTCGCGGAAAACGGTCGCTCAAAAGGCCCAATATTTAGCGTGACGAGGGTATTTTTTTGGCGCTACACTCCGGCCCCGCTCGTCCTTTTGATGACGCCTAAATGTCTATCAGCACGTTTGACCTGTTCAAAGTGGGCATTGGTCCCTCCAGCTCCCACACCGTAGGCCCCATGCAGGCTGCGCGGATGTTTGTCCGGTCGCTCGATGCGGAAGGTATGCTGGCTCGATGCCACCGGGTTACCACAGAGCTCTTCGGTTCTCTTGGGGCCACCGGTGCGGGCCAC
>CALKEI010000064.1 GCA_938085095.1 uncultured Luminiphilus sp.
TGCAGATTGCGATCGAAGAAATGAATACCGCTCGCGCTGACGCCGATTCGGCAAATGCTGCCAAGAGTATGTTCCTTGCCAACGTAAGCCATGAACTCAGAACACCCTTGAACGCTATTATCGGTTATTCCGAAATGCTTCAGGATGAATTGGGCGATGGCGCTGAGATTGACCGGGAGCAGTTTCATCACGATCTCGCTACCATTATCTTCTCGGGTAAACAGCTGCTAACGCTGATCAACGATATTCTTGATCTGTCCAAAATTGAGACGGGCAAGATGCAAGTGAGCCGGGAAGTCTTTAGCCCTGGCGGACTGCTCGTTCAGGTGTGTGATGCGCTGTCGCCACTCCTGCAGCAAAATAATAATCGTCTGCGGCTTGATATTGATCAAAGCAGTATGCGCGACATGGACAGCGACCGGGGCAAGCTGCAACAGATCGTTACCAACCTCTTCTCCAACGCCTGCAAGTTCACCAAGGATGGCGAAATTACTGTCTCTGCAAAGATGACTGCCGATACATTAATTGTCGCCGTTGCTGACACGGGCATCGGTATGACGGAGGCACAACAGACGAGGGTATTTGAGGCGTTCACTCAGGCCGAGTCGAATACCGGCCTGAAGTACGGCGGAACCGGTCTGGGTCTGGCTATCGTTAGAGAGTTTTGTGTGATGCTCGGGGGCCGAATTACATTGGAGAGTCGCCCCGATGAGGGTTCCGTCTTTAGGGTTACCCTTCCGGCTGACCGAGTGTCAGCTCCCGCAGACGCTTAAGGGCTTCCTCCCGCTTCTCCAGATCGACGGTCAACGCAGCGTTTTGAGCCTCCAGCTCTGCGAACTGTCCTTGCAAATCAGCAATGAGTGACACAACCATTTGTATCAGCGCTGCCCTGTCGCTGTCTGAATCTGCGCGGGTGGCGCTTTCGGAGCCATTTTGAGCGAGGATATCAGCGAGTGCGAGCCCCGCAGACGCTTCACTCAGGTTTTGCTCACTGCCCACCTCGGCGTGGCGGGTGAAAGCCAATCGTGCACTCTCATGGTTACCGCGCGAAAGCGCTTGCAAAGCGATGGAAAATTGATCGAGCTGCGTGTCATCCGGGCACTGGCATACGCCGGATGAGCTCTCGCTCATGTCACGATCACTCATCGCGCTTGAATCAGCACTTCCCGCTACACCATCCTGAGCCGGTAGCACGCTACAGCCGGAAAGCAGCGCAATGGCTGCAAGGAGGAAACTAGTGGCGAGACGCTGGCAATGACGCACGATGCGTACCCCTTGTGGTTTGAAGGAGCATAGCACCGCGCGATGGGAGCAGACCAGTATCGTCAGCAGATTATTCGTGTCGAAGGTGTGGAAACAAGATCACATCTCGGATAGACGGTGAATTGGTTAGCAGCATCACCAAACGATCTATACCAATGCCCTCTCCCGCAGTGGGCGGCAGGCCGTACTCCAGCGCACGAATATAGTCATGATCATAGTGCATCGCCTCGTCATCACCCGCCTCTTTGGCGGCGACCTGCGCTTTGAAACGCTCAGCCTGGTCCTCAGCATCATTCAGTTCGCTGAAGCCATTGGCCAACTCGCGGCCGCCCACAAAAAACTCAAACCGGTCGGTGACAAAAGGATCGTCATCATTCCGTCGCGCCAAGGGGGAGACTTCTGTCGGATAGGCAGTGATGAAGGTGGGCTCCTGTAACTGGGCCTCAGCCGTCTCTTCAAAAATTTCTATCTGGATCTTGCCGAGACCCCAGTTCTTGTCGATCTTGATACCCAGCTGGGTAGCAATCGCCGTGGCAGATGCCATATCCCCAATGTCCTCGGCAGTGACATCCGGATTGTGCTTGAGGATTGCCTCGACCACCGTCATTCGCTCAAAAGGCTGATCGAAATGGAAGGTAGCCTCGCCGTAAGGCACTTCGGTGGAGCCCAACACCGACTGGGTGAGTTCTCGCATGAGCACTTCGGTCAGATTCATCGCATCGCGGTAATCAGCATAGGCCCAATAAAATTCGAGCATGGTGAATTCCGGGTTGTGTCGTGTCGACAGACCTTCGTTACGAAAATTACGATTGATCTCAAACACCTTCTCTAACCCACCCACGGTGAGTCGCTTGAGATACAACTCTGGGGCAACGCGGAGATACATCTCCATATCGAGCGCGTTGTGGTGGGTAATAAACGGCCGCGCTGTGGCGCCACCGGCAATCGGGTGCAACATCGGGGTCTCAACCTCGACAAACTGCCGCTCGGCCAGAAACTGGCGAATAAATTGAATGGTTGCCGCGCGGACCCGGAAGATTTCTCGCACCTCGGGATTCACGATCAGATCAACGTAACGCTGCCGATACCGCGTCTCCTGGTCCACTAGGCCATGATATTTATCTGGCAACGGACGCAGGGCCTTGGTCAGCAAGCGTCCCTCTTCCATGTTGATATAAAGATCGCCCTTGCCGCTGCGATGCAGGGGCCCAGACGCCGCGACGATGTCCCCCAGATCCCAGGTTTTAATCGCCGTTATCGCGTCCTCGGACAAACCCTCCCGATTCAGATAAAGCTGAATGGTTCCCGATCCATCCTGAATCAACAAAAAGGCGCCGCGGTTACGGATCAGACGGCCAGCAACCGAGAAGTGCTGACTTGCTGCCTCGAGTTCTGCTTTATCCTGCTGCTCAAAGTTTCGCTGCAGTTCACCCGCGAGCGCAGTCCGGCGA
>CALKEI010000065.1 GCA_938085095.1 uncultured Luminiphilus sp.
CGAAGAGGTCGTCGCACGCGCGCTGTATGCAACCCAGATCCCCACGGTCTCGGCTGTGGGTCACGAAGTCGATTTTAGTATTGCGGATCTCGTCGCCGATGCGCGGGCGGCAACCCCCTCCGCAGCAGCTGAGCTGGTCTCCACCGACCAAAACGAACTGTTCCAACACCTCGACATACTCAGTGGGAGCATCACGCGCTCACTGCAACGACATCTGACAGACCTGAACCAACAGTTCATCTCGTTACGTAAGCGAGTCCGCCATCCTGGTCATGCGCTTAACCAACACCGCATTTCGCTAACGAGGCTCTCGGCCTCTCTGCACCGAACCGTATTACGACAGCTCAACCATCACCAAAGACAGGTGGTGCAGCTCACCGCGCGACTCTCTACACAACACCCCGGTCAGCAGTTGATGCGCCATAAAATACACAGACAGCAGCTCGGTCACCAGCTATTACAACGCATTCAACAGAGGCTAAAAGAGGCCAAAGCAGACGTTTCCCACAAGCACAAACTGTTGACCTCATTGGGCCCCGAGCAGACGCTTAATCGGGGCTACGCCATCGTCACCAATGCGACAGGAAACGTACTAAGAGAGGCAAAACACGCCTCGAAAGGCGACGCGCTCACCCTGAGGCTGGGGTCCGGCGCGCTCTCAGCTCAGGTGACGGGACACCCTAAGGATTAATCAGTACTTCGCCGGAAGACGGGTATTGATCACAATGTGGCGACCCTCAAAGCGAATGTACTCGCCAATGGTCAGATCTTTCAAAATACGGGCAACCATTTCACGTGATGCACCCACGCGATCTGCGATATCTTGCTGAGTCAACTTCTCGGGAATAAATAACGTGCCATCCCCCCGCTCCTCCGCGAGATCCATCAGTACGTTGGCGACCCGACCATATACATCTTGCAGCGCCAGACTCTTGACGTCCGCCGTGAGTTTTCGCACCCGGCCCGCCAGGTTGCTAATCAGTTGTTGAGTAATGTTCGGGTGGTCTTCCAGTACGCCCGAGAAGTCCTCTTTCATCACAATACGGAATTCGGATTTCTCTACTGTTCGCACCGACGCCGAGCGGGTGGAATCGTCAAGCAGCGCCAACTCACCAAAGTAATCCCCTGGCCCCAGGGTATTCATGATGAATTCCTTACCATTTTTGTCGCTGCAGTAGACCTTGACCTTTCCCGACTCGATCACAAACAGTGAGTCGGCGGGGTCATTCTCATGAATGACCACAGTATTTTTGGGGAATGCTCGAGTCGTGCTGCTGCTCTCCAGCGCCTTCAGCTCTTCGTCAGACAAGCCGTGAAATATTTCCACTTGATCTAACATAGGTCTTGTGCCCCATTTTCTCCCCAAGTTGGTGCGATACTACCCCATGAACCGCGTGTCGCCTATCCCCATAGGTGGCGGTTCCGCGCAGCGACTCGTTCGTCGGTATAATCGACCACAGCGATCAAGAGGCGACCCTTGTGGTGTCAGAAACAAATCAACCGGATCAATGGGCAGGCCACATTCTGGTCGCGGCAGAGCCGTTGCTGGCGGCCATTAAGCGGCCCACGGTCACGGTAGATGCTCCCATGGACGGCGATGTCGAAGCGCTGGAAGACGCGCTCCTTCGCGTCCGAGAGCTGCTCGCCTCGCCTACGCCAGACATGAACCACGATCTGCTGAATCTGATCGGCGCTATCCGGGGCTATACCGAAATGCTGTACGAGGATGTTGCGCTCCTGCACCCTGCCCTAAAGGAGACGCTACCCGCACTGCTATCGGCGGTGGATAGCACTCAGGTTAGTCTCGAAATGCCCGTCAGCGACCAGCCGGTATTGGGCAAATCCGAGGCGCCGGGTGTCATTCTCGCTGTCGACGACATGCCCGAAAACCGCGAACTGATCAGTCGTTTGCTCTCTCGCGCCGGACACACCGTGATCTCTGCAGAATCGGGTGAGGAAGCCCTTGAACTGCTCGAAACTCGTGGCATGGATCTCGTCTTACTCGACTTGATGATGCCCGGCATCGGCGGTGCCGAAGTGCTCAAGCGAATGAAGGAAAACGACAGCCTGCGTGCAACGCCGGTTATTATGATTAGCGGCCGGCAGGATATGGATCAAATCATCGCCTGTATTCAGGCCGGAGCGGATGATTATCTGCTCAAGCCCTTCAATCCCGTGCTGCTGCAGGCGCGCATTTCTGCAGGCATCGAGCGTAAACGCTGGCACGATCGAGAAGAAGACTATCGGCATCAATTGGAGCGTAACGAACAATTTATTCGCCGTACATTTGGCCGCTATCTGTCGGACGATATCGTGGCGCAGTTACTTGAAGCACCTGAAGGATTGGAACTCGGCGGTGACCTTCGCGAGGTCACGATCATGATGTCTGATATTTGTGGCTTCACGAGCCTCGCAGAACACCTGCCTCCGCCTCAGGTGGTCTCACTATTGAATCGCTACTTCGAACACATGACCGGTATTATTTTCGATCATCAGGGCACCATCGATGAATTTCTTGGGGATGCCATCCTGTCGGTATTTGGTGCACCCAAAAGACAGGAAGATGATCCCGAACGCGCGGTGCGTTGTGCCCTCGCCATGCGCGACGCCATGAAGACCGTCAATGCCGCTAATGAGGCCGCGGGTCTTCCCACCCTCCAGCATCGCATCGCACTCAACACCGGCTCGGTGATCGCAGGTAATATTGGTTCCGAGCAGCGAGCCAAATATGGCTGCGTAGGACACGCCATGAACGTGACCTCGCGCATCGAAGGGCAGACAGAAAATGATGAGATTCTCGTCTCTGATGCCACCCGGCAGCACCTTCCTGAGCACCTTTTTGACTGGGGAAAACCCCGTGAGCTCGTTGTTAAGGGCATTGAAGGCACTATCTTGGCTTACCCTGTTCTGGGCTTGCGACAATGACCAGCCCGCAGCACACCATTCTTCTCGTAGAAGATAACGAGGTGAACCGAGACATGCTGGTGCGCCGCCTCCAACGCGCAGGACACGAGGTGTCGACTGCCGGAGATGGCGAAGCTGCGCTCGCGGCCATGCGTGAATTGAAGCCTGCGGTCGTACTGATGGATATGAATCTGCCCGTCATGGACGGCTGGACGGCCTGCACGGCGGCGCAAAATGATCCGGGGCTTGCTGACATCCCGATCATCGCCCTCACCGCGCACGCCATGGAAGAAGATAAGGCACGGGCACTCGCGGCAGGTTGCAGCGACTACGCCACCAAGCCCGTGGATTTTCCAGATCTGCTGTCAAAAATATCGGCGTACGTCAATGCGAGCCACTGACGCGGTCACCCAGCTTCGGCCGCGGCTCAGCCTGCGCGGGCGACTCTATCTGTTCTCCGGCGCAATCCTCATTCTATTTGCCATCAATGTAGGCACATCGCTTTGGGGCAGCTTTGCTCGCAACGAGAGCTCTCTGGCTTATCAGGAAGCGGTGACTGCGGCCCAGCTCACCACAGAACTTGAGCAGAATCTGCAAAATAAACGTCAGCAAGTACTGGTTCTGGCTACGCTAAGAGAAACGACCGATGAACCGCTCGATGATACGGCGTTGGATCAGGCTCGCGCCGACCTGGAAATCATTACCGAGCGCCTCCGGCAGCTGGGTAGCTTCGATGGCGGAGACCTCGAGGCGTATTATCGACGTCTCCACGACAGCGCCACGGCTTTGTTCGAGGAGTGGCGAGAATTTTACGACCGTTATAACGATCTAGCGCCCACGCCGGATGTTGAATCTGCTGCTTCCTACAACGACACCCAACAACGGCTCAGGGAGCTAGACCAACGACAGTCCTTTGTCGCTGTGCAGCGCGCCAATGCCATTGATCGCACCATTTCGCTCACCGACCAGATCACGATCATCGGGTTTATCAGTTCCATTGCTATTACACTGGCATTGGTATTTGCAATGATCCGCAGTACCAACGCATCACTGACGCGACTCAAACGGGGCGTCGAACGTTTCGGGTCGGGAGACCTGATCTACCGGATCGATGAGCAGCGCGACTCGGGAGAAATCGGAGATCTGGCGCGGACATTCAA
>CALKEI010000066.1 GCA_938085095.1 uncultured Luminiphilus sp.
CCCACCGCCTGCAATACGCCATCAATCTCATCGACCTCTTCTGGCGGCAGATCTACGGTGATCAGGGCGTCCACCCCGGCCTCGGCAGCGGCCGACGCGAAACGTTCATAACCGAAGCACTCAACGGGGTTGGCGTAACCCATCATGACAATCGGTGTCTTGTCATCGTCCTGACGGAAAATGCTCACCATCTCGAGTACTCGCTGGAGACTCATTCCTCTGGCGAGCGCTCGCTCATGTCCTTTCTGGATAACAGGCCCCTCGGACATAGGATCCGAAAACGGCACGCCGACTTCCAGCACATCCGCTCCCGCTGCCACGAGAGCGTGAAGCAACGTGACGGTGCCCTCGGGACTCGGGTCCCCAGCGACCACATAAGGTATCAGGCCCTTTCGACCCCGTGTGCGAAGCTCAGCAAAAGCCTGACTCAGACGACTCATTCAGGTCTCAGACCTCGATCCCATCAATAGCGGCCACGGTGAGAATGTCTTTGTCTCCGCGACCCGAAAGATTAACGATGATGTGTTGCTCAGGCGACATGGTGGCGGCCAGCTTTTCAGCGTAAGCCATCGCGTGAGCCGTCTCCAACGCAGGCATGATGCCCTCGATCCGCGTAAGGCGATGGAAAGACGCCAACGCCTCGTCGTCGTTAGCTGCCACGTACTCTACGCGGCCGAGATCCTTGAGCCAAGCGTGCTCCGGGCCTACTCCCGGAT
Organism: uncultured Luminiphilus sp.; assembly: GCA_938085095.1. Classification (GTDB taxonomy): domain Bacteria; phylum Pseudomonadota; class Gammaproteobacteria; order Pseudomonadales; family Halieaceae; genus Luminiphilus. Next base: position 717 of record CALKEI010000066.1, read on the forward strand.
AGTCGAGACCCGCTGACACCGAGTGTGTATCGAGTATCTGGCCATCCTCATTCTGCATCAGATAAGTGCGATTCCCATGCAATACACCGGGGCTGCCCACCGACAGCGGCGCTGCGTGCTGACCGGTCTCAAGCCCCTTGCCGCCTGCCTCGACACCGTACATGGCGACGCTGTCGTCCTGCAGGAAGGGGTGGAACAGGCCGATGGCGTTGGAGCCACCGCCGACACACGCAACCAAAGCATCCGGCAACCTGCCAACCTGCGCCAAACTTTGTGCCCGTGCCTCTCTACCGATCACACTCTGAAAATCGCGAACCAACATGGGATAGGGATGAGGGCCTGCTACCGTGCCAATGATGTAAAACGTCTCGTCAACGTGAGTCACCCAATCCCTCATCGCCTCGTTCAGCGCATCCTTGAGCGTGCGCGAGCCCGAGGTCACCGAGATCACCTCGGCGCCCAACAACTTCATCCGATAGACATTCAGCGCCTGCCGCCGAATGTCTTCCTCACCCATGAACACCTGACACTCAAGCCCGAGGCGCGCCGCCACCGTCGCACTCGCCACTCCGTGCTGACCGGCGCCCGTTTCGGCAATGACCCTTTTCTTGCCCATATGCTTCGCAAGAAGCGCCTGCCCGATCGTGTTGTTGACCTTATGAGCACCGGTGTGATTCAAGTCCTCGCGCTTCAAAAAAATGCGCGCTCCGCCGATATCGTCAGACAACCGTGCCGCCTCATAAAGCGGCGAGGGGCGCCCCACGTAGTGAGCAAGGTCCAGATCAAATTCTCTCTGGAAAGCCGGATCGTCTTTGAGGTCGAAATACAGCTGCTCCAGGTCAGCCAGCGCAGACATTAAAGTCTCGGCGACAAACTTTCCGCCAAAACGGCCAAACCGTCCGTCGGCGTCTGGCACCGATGCATACAAGTCAGGAGTCACTTCACTCGTCATACTCTATTTTCACCCATCGCCCATTTTGCAGCTTCGATAAACGCACGCATCTTGGCTAGATCCTTTAACCCTTTTTCCTTCTCAACGCCGCTACTCACATCTACCGCAGCGGGACCCACCTGCTCTATCGCTGCCGTCACATTATCGGGATTTAAGCCCCCTGCCAGAATTGTGCGCTTCGAAACGGCGCGATCAGCCCAGCTCCAATCAAATCGCGTGCCGGTGCCACCGAACTGCCCCTCGTGCGCGCTATCCAGCAACAATGCCTGGGCAGACGCATACCGCTCGCTCATCGCCGTCAAATCAACGTCTGCCGTCATCGCCACCGCCTTGATATAAGGGCGCGCAAACTGATCGCAGAATTCCGGGGTCTCAGTGCCGTGAAACTGCAACACATCGAGCGGAACGCTCTCAAGCACCGCCTGAACCTGCTCGGCAGTGGGGTCCACAAACAGTCCAACTAATATGCCTGACCCGGCCGCCGCACTACTGATATCCCTGGCTACCCTGATATTGACAGCTCGAACACTGGCGGGGTGGAATACACATCCTACGGCGTCCGCACCAAGCCCCAGCGCCTGCTCTGCATCCACAGGCCTCGTGATGCCGCAGATCTTGATACGCACTGTGACCTCTCGACAATAAACGCGCATTCTAGCAGTTTCAGGGACACTAGAGTTGCCCTTCCAGCATCATTGGCCCCTCTGGAACCACCGGCAACGAGAACTCATCAGGATAGGTCACTGCGACGAGATACAGGCCCTCGGGTGGCGCGGTCTCAGCAGCGAGATGACGATCCCTCTGCTGCAATACCTCCTCGAACCAGGCCACTGACTGGGCCTGGGAGCCGACACTCATCAATGACCCCGCGATATTTCTCACCATATGATGGAGAAAAGCGTTCGCGGTGATATCGACGATGACGTAGTCTCCGCGCCGAATCACCGAACAGTCCGTCACGCACCGGTTCGGCGTAGACGCCTGGCAGGAAGCCGCTCGAAAAGCGCTGAAGTCCTGCTCTCCGAGCAAACACACTGCCGCTGCATTCATCAACTCAACGTTAAGCGGCTGACGACACCATGTGACCAGCTCACCGAGCAGGGCGGGCTTGGTAGGCGTATTACAGATCACATAACGATAGCGCCGAGCGGTCGCGCTATAACGCGCGTGAAACGCCTCACTGACCTCTCGCGCCCAGTGAACCCTGATATCAGCGGGTAAATGTCGGTTCGTGCCCATCACCCAGGCTTTAATACTCCGGCCCACGGGATCGTCAAAATGAACAATTTGGGAGAACCCATGAACGCCCGTATCTGTACGCCCCGCGCAGGCTGTCCTAACAGGTACCCCTGCGACCGCTTTTAACGCCTGCTCCAGCGATTCCTGCACGGTTGCCACATCGAGATGAGGCTGCGCCTGCCAACCATGATATCGACCACCGTGGTACTCAATGCGTGCGGCCAGCCGAGTCCCGGCTGTGAGGGGCGTGTCAGAGAGCTTCAATGCTTTACGACGTCTCAAGGCGGAGTAATAACTCCCGCGCCTCAGCCTGTTGGGCCAGCCCGCCTTCCTTAATGACCTCCATCAACACCGGCTGAGCCCCCTCCTCATCGCCCATGTCAATGTAGGCTCGCGCGAGATCCAGCTTGCTGTCGATTGGGTCCGTCTCTGCGCCATAGATGGACGCATCGCTCTCCAACGCCTCAGCAGGCTCCTCGCCAACGTCATCCTGCTCCATATCGAGAGGTGTTAGTGACAGACCGGACGGCGTTGGTGCCGAGGCGCTCCCCATGACAGCAGGGTTGGCTGCGTCGTTAAGCTGATCTTCCTCGACCCGGGCCGGATCGGCACCCTGCTCGAGCAGACCCAACGGTTGATCCTCAATGGCGTCCGACACAGAAATGGGCGCAGACGCCAACTCAAACGCCGGATCGGTGGAAAAAGAGAATTCGCTCAATACGGATGTCGTGTCAGACTCGAGAAGCGCCTCGTCGCCCCTATCGGCGCTGTCGTCAGTGGCGCCAGAGCCTGAGCCCAGTCCCGCATCAAGCATTATCTGACGCGCCCGCGCCAACAGATTGAGATCTTCACCGGACTCAAGCCGGTTCAGAACCGACGCTGCCTCGGCAAATTGCGCTAGCTCAACGTAGCACTCAAGCAGACTGATATTCATAGCAGGCGTGGACAGGCCCTGACTTAACGCTAATTCAAGAACCTCAACCGCTTGATCGGTGCGGCCATACGCAATATAGATCTCTGCTTCCTCAACGGCTTTAGAGGCCATAATCTGAGGATCAGTCAGTCGAGACACGCTTCCTGCATCCGCCTGCTCTTCAGATCCCCTCTCCCGGCTGCCTTCGGTGACCTCAGCGATGGGTGCCTGACGGCCTGCAAGACGGCGTCGCCATATCAGCGACCCGGCCCCGGCTAAAAGCAAGGCCAATCCCATCACGAAGGGCCAAACGGGTAGAGCGCTGGGCGGCGGACGCGTGGCTAAAGCTGCGCTCGGCTCCTCTGCTGCCGCCGCGGGGACCTGCGCCGCTTCTGTTGCTGCCAGCGCCCTGCGCAACTCGTCCAGCTCCGCGTCCTTCACTGCGAGCATTGTCTGTAGACTCTGAACACTGACCTGTAGCCGATTAACCGTTGCCATTAGCGCATCAAGCTCTGGCGCTGCCGCGTCCTGCAGGGCATCCGGGGGCGCAATATCCTCTGACACCTCACCGGCAATGGCAGGAGCCTCTATAGGCGGAAGCGACGCCTCGAGCGCCTCCGCGGCTTTTAGCGATGTCGGCGCAGGCTCAAGCTCAGGATCTGTATCGGCAACCAATCTGAGTCCCTGCCCGGCTGGCGTTCTGCCTCGGGCCCATTCTTCATGTTGGAGCGCCACCTCGCTAATCGCGGCGGCAGGTGCAATCTGAATGTCTTCGGCACGAGGGATTTGCAGCACGTAGCCTGATTTCAGACCATTGATGTTGCCGCGCTGAAACGCCGCAGGGTTCGCCGCAACGATTTCCAGCATCGTCTGCTCCACCGAAACACCCTCCGCTGCTCCATCGGCCGCAATCCGCCACAGCGTATCGTTACGAGTCACCATATAACGGGCTCCCGGCACGGGTCGCGGCTCAGCAGAAACCCCATAACTTGCCGCATCAGCCACATCCTCGACGCTGTCGGCGCTGGACACTACCCCCTCCGATGGAAGCGCATCGACCCCCGGCGACAATGCGGTCCTTGCTGGCGCGGGAGGCAAATCAATCAGCACGGTGTATTCACGCAGCAAACGACCATCAGGCCACCTCGCCTCAATGATAAAGTCGAGGTAGGGCTCCCGTAGCGGTGTATCCGTGGACAGTATGACCCGCTTCCCCGTGGGGTCGGATTGGATCTCAAAACGAATATCGGTCAGAAAAAAAACGCGATCCAGACCGAATCGTGAAAACGCCGTATCAGGTGCCAGCCCCACATGGACGTCATTGTCGTCGAGCAAGTCCGCCTCGAGCAGCGGTACCTCGGCACGAAAAGGCTCGTTGAGATAAGAAGACAGAGTCAGCTCGCCAAGCCCGAGGGCCCAGCTATGACGCGCCGCAGTAGCGGCCATCACACAACTGAGAATCAATAAAACGCGTATTTTCATGGGCTCGTCGCCTTTACCTTCCTGTGGTCTGGCTTCAATGCGGTCCCTGTCGCCCTTCCTTGGCGTCTGCTCTACCTGAGACCGAATGTCACGAATTTTCCAAAAGATGCTCTGACAGCAGCAGTTCTGCAATCTGCACGCTGTTCAGCGCAGCTCCCTTACGCACGTTGTCAGCCACCACCCAAAGATTCAACCCTTTTGGATGTGAAATATCTGCGCGAATTCGCCCGACAAACACGGCGTCGGCACCGGCAGCGTCGGTTACGGGGGTGGGATAGCCGCCCGCTTCATGGCTATCCATCACCGTAACGCCGTCAGCCGCTTCCAATAGTGCCCTAGCGTCGGCAGCGCTAATGGGCTCACGAGTCTCGATATGCACCGCTTCGGCATGACCAAAGAAGACCGGCACCCTCACACAGGTCGGGTTGACCAGAATCGTCGGGTCATCAAGAATTTTCTGCGTCTCCCATACCATTTTCATTTCTTCTCGGGTGTAACCGTTCGGCTGAAAGCTATCGATGTGAGGCAGCACATTGAAAGCAATTTGCTTGGGGTAAACATCGGGTTCCGCTTCCTTCCCGTTGAGTAAACGCGCCGTCTGCCCCGCCAACTCCTCGATGGCTGTTTTTCCACTGCCGCTCACCGCCTGATAGGTCGCAACATTGATCCGCTCAATGCCAACCGCATCGTAAAGCGGCTTCAGCGCGACCAGCATACCGATCGTTGAACAATTCGGGTTGGCGATGATACGACGCTGCTTGCAGTCTGCGATCGCGGCAGGATTGACCTCGGGTATGACCAAGGGAATATCGTCCTCTCGTCTAAAATGAGAGGTGTTGTCAATGACGATACAACCGGCCTCCGCGGCAATCGGCGCGTACTTCGCGCTAATCTCCCCCCCCGCAGAAAACAGACCAATGGGCGTCAGTGAAAAATCAAATTCACTGACATCCAGCACGGTGTGGCGTTTACCCCTGAACTGCACCGACTTACCTGCAGATCGACTGGATGCAAGCGGATAAAGGGTATCAACCGGGAACTCCCGGGATTCCAGTATCTCAATTATTGCTTCGCCGACTGCGCCGGTCGCACCCAGCACTGCCACATTGACTGGCTTCATGAATAGTTTCTCCCGTTACTGAGCCGGTGACTGCGCCAAAAGCGCCGCCACAACGGCATCACCCATTGCCCGTGTACCCAACGCGCCTGTTTGCGCGTCACCCGCTGAGAGGTCAGAGGTGCGCAATCCCTGTGCCAGAACCGCGGCAACGCCTTGCTCGATCTGATCCGCCGCTTCTAAAGCGCCTAAGGAGTACCGAAGCAGCATGGCAGCCGATAGCATCGTCGCTAGCGGATTAGCTTTGTCCTGACCCGCAATATCGGGCGCCGAGCCGTGCACAGGCTCATAAAGGCCGCGAGACTCGGCGTTGAGCGATGCGGAGGGCAACATTCCGATAGAGCCTGTCAGCATCGCGGCAATGTCAGAGAGAATATCGCCAAACAGATTACCGGTGACCATCACATCGAACTGCTTTGGCTCACGCACCAGTTGCATGGCGGCATTATCGACGTATAAATGCGACAGCGCGACGTCCGGATACTCCCCACTCAGGGACTCCATCACCTCGCGCCACAACATCGTTACCTCAAGCACGTTGGCCTTATCCACCGAACACAAACGACCGTCGCGTTTGCGTGCAGCCTCAAACGCAAGGCGCCCGATACGGCGTATTTCCGTCTCGCTGTAGCGATCCGTATTCACCCCCTCGCGGACTCCATCATCACGGGTGTGAATACCCCGCGGCTCACCAAAATAGATCCCGCCCGTTAGCTCCCGCACGATCAGGATATCCAATCCCGCTACGAGCTCCGCACGCAGACTCGACGCCTCTGCCAACTCCTGAAACAGCAATGCCGGGCGAAGATTGCAAAATAAATCGAGATCGGAGCGAATGGCCAACAGCCCTCGCTCAGGCCGCTGGGAGGCGGGCAATGAATCCCATTTAGGTCCGCCCACTGCGCCGAGCAAAATGGCGTCCGCCTCACGCGCTAGGCTTTGGGTCGTCGAAGGATAGGCCTGGCCCTCTCGGTCGATGGCAACGCCACCCAAATTCGCTTCCGTAAACGCTAGATCAAGCGCGTGTCGGTCGCCCACGACTTCTAGCACCCGACGCGCCTCGCGAATCACCTCAGGGCCAATCCCGTCACCCGGCAGCAACAGGATGCGTCTGGTCACAGCACGATATCCTCAAAGAGCCACGGAAACCGCTGTTGATGCCGGCGCTCAAATGTTCGAATCGCCTCTGATCGCTCAAGCGTGATACCGATATCATCCAAGCCGCTCAACAAACAGTCCCGCCGAAACGCATCCACCTCAAAAGGCCACTGCTCGCCGTTGGGCAGCGTGATGATGCAGGCCTGTAGATCGATGCTGAGCCTAAACCCCTCTTCTGCGTAGAGCGCCGCGAATAACGCCTCTACCTGCGCCGCCGAGAGGACGATTGGCAGCAGCCCGTTTTTGAGCGCATTCGAGCAAAAGATATCGGCGAAGCTGGGGGCGATGACCGCTCGAAAACCGTAATCCTCCATGGCCCAGGCGGCGTGCTCGCGACTCGACCCGCATCCGAAATTTTCGCGCGCGAGCAGTATCGACGCACCCGTATAACGTGCGGAATTCAGCGCGAATTCGGGGTTTAGCGGTCGCTGGCTGTTATCGGTATCTGGCTCACCTTCATCGAGGTAGCGCAGCTCGTCGAATAGATTAGGACCGAAACCCGAACGCTTAATGGATTTCAGAAACTGCTTCGGGATCATCAGATCGGTATCGACATTAGCCCGATCCATGGGTGCAACCAAGCCATCATGCTGGGTAAAAGGCTTCATCGATCGGCACCTCCCGCTTCCTTCATTACATCGCTGACCGATACAAAGCGGCCCGCCACCGCGGCGGCGGCAGCCATCGCTGGGCTAACCAAGTGAGTTCTTCCGCCACTCCCCTGCCGGCCTTCAAAGTTTCGGTTCGAGGTACTCGCGCAGCGCTCGCCGGGCATCAGCCGATCAGCGTTCATCGCCAGACACATTGAACACCCCGGTTCGCGCCACTCCATGCCCGCCTCCAGAAATATCCGATCAAGGCCCTCTGCCTCAGCCTGAGCCTTCACCAGCCCGGAGCCCGGGACCACCAGCGCCTTGCGAATGTTGGGGGCGATCCGATGCCCGTCGAGAATTGCCGCTGCACTTCTCAGATCCTCAATTCGCGAGTTCGTGCAAGAGCCAATGAAGACAACGTCTGGCTGGATATCAGAAATGGCCATCCCCTCTTCGAGCCCCATGTAGTCAAGCGCTCTAGACAGACCTATTCGCGCCGTTTCGTCGGGCATGTCTGCCAACCTGGGGACATGGCCTTGTACCGACGCCACCATCTCGGGTGATGTGCCCCAAGTGACGTGGGGCTCGATCGAATCGCCATCGATTACGATATTGCGGTCAAAGACAGCACCATCGTCACTGTGCAAGGTCCGCCACCATAGCTCAGCCGCGTCCCATTGGGCTCCCTTTGGCGCAAATGGCTTGCCCCGAAAATAATCCAGCGTCACATCATCGACTGCCACCAGCCCGCATCGGGCACCGGCTTCAATCGCCATGTTACAGAGCGTCATGCGACCCTCCATAGTCAGACTCTCGATCGCCGAGCCAGTAAATTCAAGCGCATAACCGGTGCCACCGGCTGTCCCGATCTCGCCGATGACGGCCAGTGCAATATCCTTTGCTGTCACGCCAAGGCCGAGCTGTCCGGAGACCTCAACCTGGAAATTCTGCATTTTTCTCTGAATCAGGCACTGGGTCGCCAACACATGCTCGACCTCTGAGGTGCCAATACCATGCGCCAAAGCCCCGGCCGCACCGTGGGTTGAAGTATGAGAGTCACCACAAACAATCGTCATGCCAGGCAGTACCGCACCTTGCTCTGGCCCCATCACATGCACAATCCCCTGACGTTCGTCGTTTAGCGGGATCTCAACCACGTCAAAAACGTCGCAGTTGTCATCAAGCGTCTGAAGTTGAAGCCGCGACACCGGATCCGGCAGCGCGCTCAGCCCTGCATCGCGCTCACTCTTCAGGGTCGAGACATTATGATCCGGCACTGCCAGATTGGCGCTTCGCCGCCACACACCTCGATTCGCAAGGCTAAGCCCCTCGAAAGCCTGCGGTGACGTTACCTCATGCAAAAGATGCCGATCGATATAGATCAGTGCTGTACCGTCCTCTCGCTGCTCAACCAAATGAGCATCCCAGAGTTTGTCGTAAAGGGTCTTCGCCATAACCTCTGCTTTCCTGCTACCCAAAATCCTGTCAGACCCGCGCTGCCACTTCTACGCCGCAGTGCGGTACGCGCGCCCGCCTCAAAGGCCGCGGATTATAGCACCGAAGGCCCGCCGATAGTGGCTCTCCGCCGGTTTTGAAAACCACTACGATGGCGGGCTAAGTCATGAATCTCTCGATGGGATCAGCGATGCGTCACCCGCCAGCAACGGTGAATTCGCTGGTTGCGTGAGAAATCTTCTGGAATCGAAGATCGAGTCACATCCGTAACCTGCCACGTTTCCATTGCCTGTGGATCAAGCGAAAACCGGCGATGGTTGGTAGAGAAATACAGCACGCCTTCCGGACTGAGTCTCGCCATCGCGAGATGCAGTAACGGCAGGTGATCCCTCTGCACATCGAAGTCGTCCTGACCCTTGGAATTGGAAAACGAGGGCGGATCACACATGATGAGGCCGTACTGACGGGACTCCTGTGCGAGCCAGGTCCGCACATCTGCCCGAACCCCCCGATGCTGCCTCTCCGACAACCCGTTCAATGCCAGATTTGCGCGAAACCAGTCCAAATAAGTTGCTGAGGTATCGACGCTGGTGCTGGTAGTGGCGCCACCCAATGCCGCATGCAAGGTAGCTGCTCCGGTGTAGCTGAATAAATTGAGAAAGTGACGCCCCTTCGACTCTCTTCCCAGCCACCCCCTCAAAGGTCGATGATCCAAAAACAGTCCCGTGTCGAGATAGTCATGCAAATTCACAAGGACCTTGACCTTACCTTCTGTCACTACCGCTCGCTCTTTGGCATCGCCGAGGCGCTGGTATTGATCCCGCCCTTTCTGTCGCTGACGTCGCTTTACCGCCAGATCATCGGCTGAGCCGACCTCAAATACCGCGCGCGCCGCTTCTACCACCTCGTCGAGCCGACGCGCCGACTTCTCCGGCGGCACATCACTGGGGGCCGCATATTCTGCGACATGCAGTCGACCCTCATAGACATCAATCGCCGCTGAATACTCAGGGATATCTGCGTCATAAACGCGGTAGCAGCCAACGCTCTCCCGACTCAACCAAGGCTTCAGGCGTCGGAGATTTTTTCGAAGTCGATTTGCGACAACCTGCGCGCCATCGGACAAGGGTGCGCCAGCGTCCCCCTTGACGGACTCGGCGTCACCCGCGCCTTGAAGGGAACGAAAACGGTTATCTTCGGTCAGATCAAATTGCAGGCAATGCAAATCCAGCCGCCCGTTATGAAATCGATGCCGCTTATCCGCTCTGAGCCCCACCGCTTTACCGAGTGATAGATCCGAGGTGAGGATGACGCCTCGCCAACTGTCGAACTCCCGATGCATGAGCTCACCCAGCGTGTTGTAAAGATAAGGCAGTGCGTCAGCATGTCCCATCCGCTCACCCCACGGCGGGTTGACCACCATTAGCCCCGAAGAGAAGTTACGGTGTGTGGGTCGCGTCACCGCGGCGAGATCCTTGCAACGAACTCGCACAACATCCTCTAGGCCGAGCCGACTGATGTTCTCCTGAGACCGTCGCACCGCTTGCATGTCGCCATCGTAACCACGAATTTCAATGTGGCTCCGAGACTGCGCAGCTGCACGCTCGCTGGCCTCCGTCCGGATAGCGCGCCACTGATCCTCGTCATGACCTAGCCAGCCAGTAAAGCCAAACTGCTGCCTGTCCAATCCCGGCGCACGATCCAGTGCCATGAGCGCGCCTTCGAGCAGTAGCGTCGAGGAACCACACATGGGATCGAGCAGTGCTTCGCCAGTCTTACAGCGAGCCGGCCACTGCGCTGCCCAGAGTGCGGCGGCGGCAATGTTTTCTTTCAGAGGCGCCAGCCCCCCATCCAGGCGGTAGCCGCGCCGATGCAGGCTGTCCCCACTGAGATCAATACCGACGCTCAAAGCACCCTTGTTCAGGCGAGCAGCAACCCGCACGTCGGGTTGCCGTAAATCTACCGACGGCCGATTCAGTGCTTTAGCTCGGTACTGATCAACGATGGCATCCTTGACCCGACGGGCGCCAAACTGTGCATTGCGAATGGCTGCGCTGCGACCCGAAAAATCGACCATCAGAGAACCCTGTGAGGCAATGTGTTCCCCCCAGTCAATTTCCTGCACAGACTCATAAATACTGTCCGCTGAATCCACCGCACTGGTGCCAAGCTCCAGAATGATGCGGTTTGCCATCCGACTCCAAAGACAGACCCGGTAGGCGAGACCAAGGCTCCCTTCAAAAGAAACGCCCGCCGGTCGCTCGACAATTGAGTCCGCGCCCAACTCACCGAGCTCCTGAGCCAGGTACACCCCCACTCCAGCTGGACAGGTCGCAAGAAATCGGTGCGTCACCACTATGACGACCCCTGCTCTATCATGTAGATATCGCGAAGTAGGCGACGCCACGTATCGTACTGGGTCTCAAGGGTGCCCTCTAATTTAAAGACCTGATCTTGTGTCCGCATCACCGTAGTCTGGCTCTCTCCATCAAAGGCTTCCGCCAGATCAAACAAGGCCTGTTCCTGTATGCGAAAAGAACGGTAGGCAGCGTATTCTGCCTGCATGCGCGAAAACTCACTGTCCGCGGCCTTCACCGATCTTGCCGCCGCTCGCTGCTCATAACGATCCAACCACTCTATCTGCTCCAAAGTCGCCTCTCTCCAGAGTGCGTAGGTGGGCTTCACTCTTGCTGCCAGCTCGGTGAATTGCTGGTCGATCGTGTCACAGAACAGGTACTCCTGATTTCGGATCCGGTCAATTCGCGCCAGCATCGGATCATCGACAGCCGGCAATCTCACGAGCTCCCAGCCCTGTTCGCTTCTTTGAATCATGCCCGAGAACATGCTGGGCACCAGTTCCTGTGCATAGGTAATCCCTGCTGCCTGAATAAGGGCCTGTTGTCTCTCACTATTGCGCGCTTGCCACACCTCGAGTAGCCGATTACTCAGGGCATTGAATATTCCGTGGAAACCGCTCGCACCTCGCTCGTCTGGACCTTGCCGGTATGCCATTGTCTGCTCGAACCAAAGGGTCCCTAGGGCATCTTCGACCAGCACGTCGAGGACCAGATCTCTTCCATTCGATTCAAGGATACGCCCGCGAATCGACACCGGAGTCAGCGCGGAAGCTGTTGGCACTATTCTGATCACGCCCCATTGGTTACTGCGTATGAGAGTCTGCCTGAGGTCTCCAGCCAGTAACTGCGATTCCAGACGTCTCACCGCCGCCACGGGGGTGGAGTCTTCAGGCCTCACACCCGGATCTAACAGTTCGATGGCAATATCCAGTAATGGGTCTGCTGGCGTTTGCGCCATCACCAATGGTTCAGGGGTTTGCCAGACGATAGCAGGTTCACTTGACGGCTCTTCAGCAGATTCTCTTGGCGTTTGACCCGAACAACTCATCAGACCAATACACGCCACCACCGCGAGCGCACGCTTCACCGCGCTACTTCCTTCATGACTCACCGGACTCTGTTGTACAGACTCGACCCCGCGACAAGGTTTGCGTGCAACGAAACCCCCGTGCCGTAGGATCGAACCGAGAAAAAATACGCACTACCTCCACGTCTCGGGAGACCCCCGGAGCACTCAACGCCGTGCGCTGCGCCAGCGACAGGCCATCGTTAGATCGGGCAAAACGATGCTTAATCGCCAACCCGTCGGGCAGTAGCACCGAAAAACTCAGCTGTCGACCATCCCACCAACACTGCTCTGCGCCCAGCTGGCTGGGCACTGATTGGACGCCCTCCAGAGAACAGCTCAGAGCAAAGCTGTTTTCTCTCTCTATCCGCACCAGGTGCTTGTCCTGAAAAATCTCCAGCAGCTCTGATTCCGTCACCAGCTCTGCCATCTTTGCAAGGGCAATCAATGTATCCACATTTCCCAGCGACGCACCCTGATAGTTCGCACCGCGCTCAGCCGCCTCACGACGCCTGCGCAGTTCACGCTGTACTTCGCGAAACGACGCATTGAGCTGGGTCTGAACGCTGTCGCTGCGCGCATAATCTACCTCCCAGTGGCCAGCAAAATCGGGGATTGCCACATCGGAGGAGAGCACCTCGCCCGGCTCACTAGCGCACCCGGAAAGCAGGGCGACCAGCACACCAAGCTGGAGCCAATCGCCCAGCGTAATTGGCTGGCCACGATCAGCCATCACCCGCACACACTTTTCGTTTGACCCAGTGACAACCCATCGGCCCAAGCACTCCCGCTGCACACCAAACAGACATCACCCTCTAGCCGGCGAGATCCTCAGCGCTGAGCGCTTCCCCATACATTAAATCCCGCGATCCGCGGTGTGCCAGGCAAATACATCTGATCAAACGACTGCATAGAAAATCCAGCCTCAGCGATCCAACTCAAGATCGGTCGATTCAGATTACAACCTCCCAAAATACGACTCCACATTGGATTCACGCGTGCCTGCCAGCGCGCCACTGAAGGATCTGGCGCCTCGCCATGCTCACAAAACAAAAGCCGGCCGCCAGGCTTAAGCACACGACGAATCTCCGAGAGCGCCGCGTGCGCGTCAGGAATGGTACAAAGGCTATACGTCATCAACACGCTATCAAACGTGGCCTCTGGCAGCGGCATGTCCTCTGCTGAACCCTCCACAAACTCAAGTGGCACTCCCAGCTCCTTGGCCCTGGGTTGCGCTAGGCGCCAACTAGTGGTGCACGGATCGATCCCAACAACAGAATCCACTTGCCGTGAATCGTAATACGGCAGGTTATGTCCAGCGCCTACCCCAATCTCCAAAACTCTGCCCGTAGCAAGTGGCACGATCTTCTCTCGCTGCTTCAAGATGGGCTTTGTGCCACAGGCACAGGTCACTAACCTCGGCACGATCGTATCGCTATAAAAACCCATTAAAGGCCTCCTCTACTCAGAGCCGCAGTGTACACCGGCGTCTGCGCTCCAGACGCCCGACAGCAACCGTGGGAACGGTGTGTATCAGCCCTCATCCGTCACGCCGCCCTGAGCAGCCCGCGCTGCCGCGGCCTGAACCTCTAGGATTTCCCTCTGCGCAGCTTCCTGCTGCGCCGGGTCGGGCGGACGCTCGTCAACCGGATACGCCTCTGGGTCAATACGACGCATCTCCTCTTCGATCCAGAGGGAGACTTTTTCCATCAATTCGCCGGCACTTTCACCGGGCGTGGGAGCAATGGGCGGGCCAAAGGACACTGCCGCCGTGCCCGGTATGAACGTAAAGCTCTTTCGCGGCCAGCATCGGGCTGACGCAACGGCAATCGGCACAATACTCGCGCCTGTGGCGATCGCGAGTCTCGCTGCGCCCGTTTTGTAGACGCCCTGACCGCCCCGCTCAGACCGCGTTCCCTCTGGAAACATGATGACCCATTTGCCCCGATCCATCAGGGCCTCACCCAGCGAAGCGACCTTTTTCCAGGCATCTCCCCGGGCACCACGATCAATATGAATCATATTGAGGCAGGCCATAGCCCAGCCGAAGAACGGAACATACAGTAGCTCCCGCTTAAAAACATAGGCCAGAGGACGCGGCATACGACTCGCAAAAAAGAATGTCTCCCAGGTCGATTGGTGCTTCGGACAGAGAATGATCCGCTGGTTATCCCCCGCAGCAGGAAGATGCTCCTCACCGGTCACGGTGTACTGAATGCCTCCGATCAATCGAGCCGCCTCGACGGCAGCTTGAAGCCAAGGCCTGGCGAGATACCACCAGCGCTTATCCGGCCCGATAAACGGAGCCGAAAGGATAATGACCGATGCAAAGGGAATAACGGTTACCGCCATCCAAAAGAAGACCAGCACTGACCGCAGCGAGCGCATCACTCGGCCCCCCTGCCTAGCTTATCGGTCTGGCTCTCACACGGACGTCGCACGAAACCCCGTCACCTCTGACTATTACGGTGAGGCATTAAACCAGAAACAGCCGTGCACGGTCAGCCCGACTGTTTTATGTCGGCCGGCTCGTTCTTTATAATATTGCCCGTGGAGACCCTTACGTGAAAAAACCGCCGTCAAAGACAGATCTGCGCGACAGGCTGCAGCGCCAGACTGCTGCGTTCTTATCGTCAGGAGGAAAGGTCGAGGAATTGGCGGTTGGCGAAAGCGCCTATGACCGTAATGAAACCCCTCCACCCGCCCCGCTGTTTGACGCACGCCGCAGCGAGCGAACCCCCCTCAATGACGTGGTTGCCGTGCTCGAAGCCCGCCGCGCGGCAAAGAGAGGGCGCACAAAGGTGGTTCGGCGCAGAACCCCTCAAAAAAAACGTCAGGTCGTGTATGACGACTTCGGTGAACCCTTGCGGGTTGTATGGGTTGAAGAATAATCCGACCTTGCCGTTATCAAGCTTTGCCGCGGCAAGCGCGTCAGACCCATGAACTAAGCATTCGTCAGCAGCGTATTAGTCAGCACCCCTACTCAGAGAACCCGCCATGATCACCCTCACGGAAGTCATCGAGGTTGAGCGACCCGTCGAAGCCTGCTTTCGCTACGTATCGGATTTCAGGACCACCGTAGAATGGGACGCCACCGCAGTGGCAGCAAGCAAGCTCAGTCCCGGGCCCGTCGGCAAAGGCAGTCACTTTTCCGTGCTCTGCAAAGCCGGACCCACGAAGCTCGCACTCGATTACTGCATCACTGAATCCACGCCGTGGCAAAGCGTTGTCTTAGAAGGCACCAGCCGTTTTTTTACTGTCAAGGACGTCATCACGTTTGAAGCGCTGGGCGACGACCAGACCCGCATCACTTACATCGCTGAGTTTCGTGCTCGATACGGACTCGGTCTCCTTGAGCGTAACGCCGCGGCCGGCCTGCAAAAGATGGGGCGAGCCAGTTTGCGTGGCCTCGCCAAAGCATTAACTGACAGGAACCCCACCCCAAGCGCCTCTGCAGAGACCGAACAAAAAGACAGTAATTTAGCGACAGCGTTGGCATGCTTTACCCGCTACGGGCATCGCAGGGGTCGACGACAATGGCTGCCCATGAGCAGCGACATGACCGGCAAGCACGTGTTATTGACCGGAGCCAATGCGGGACTAGGATTTTCCACAGCGGTTTCCTTGCTTGAGGCAGGCGCCACACTCACGGTTGTCATTCGCGATCCGGGTAAGCTTGACAGTATGCAGCAGGCCTTCGAGGCGGAGACTGGTCGCCAGGCTGACCGGGTCGAGCTGGCCGATTTAAGCCTAATGCACGATGTCAACACGCTCTGTCAAAAGCTGCTCGATCAAGGCGAGGCTATCGACGTACTCATTAACAATGCCGGGGCACTGTTCAATGACTATGCGGAAACGCAGGAGGGACTTGAGCGGAGCGCCGCGCTGCTACTGCTATCGCCCTGGCGGCTCACAGAGCAACTGCGACCACTCCTTCGCTGTTCAGCGGCTCCTGCCCGCGTCATCAACGTCGTCTCAGGTGGCATGTATACCCAAAAGCTTCACTGCGATGACTTGATCATGTCCGAAAATGATTATGACGGTACCGTCGCGTACGCGCGCGCCAAGCGCGCGCTGACGGTACTGACTGAGCACTGGGCGCAACAGTGGGCGGGAGATAATATCGTTGTGAACAGCATGCACCCGGGGTGGGCCGACACGCCCGGCGTTCAGAACGCGCTACCCGGGTTCAGGCGCGTCACGAAAAAAGTACTGCGTACCCCGGACGAAGGTGCTGACACCGTCATATGGCTCGCCCGTGCGACGGAGGCGGACCAGCTTACCGGGAAGCTTTTTCTCGATCGCGAACCGCGCACAACGCACCTGAGAGCTCGCACCAGAGAAAACGAGGGGGAGCGTGGCCGCCTCCCTGAATGGCTGAGTGATACCTATGACGCCCTTGCACTCGACGCAGAGGGTTGAGCAGAGGACAGTCAGGCGTTAGTGTCTCGTTCGATGCATTTGGAGCGACACGCCATGAACCATTCGTTAACGCTATTTGAGCCCCGCTTCGACCCTGCCGCAGTGCAGGATGCAATCAGTCGATTGGAGCAGACTCGATTTCCTAACGCAGAAACGGTAGAGGACTGGCAACAGGGAATACCCCTCAGCTATTGCCAAGAACTCGTCCAATACTGGCGGGAAGAATACGACTGGCAACGCGTCCCGCGACAGTTGTCCCAGTACGAGAATCTCTTCACCGAGATCTCCGGTCTCGGCATTCACTGCCTTCACATCCGGAGTCCGCACACGCAAGCCCAACCGCTACTCATCACCCATGGCTGGCCCGGCTCTGTGCTCGAATTTCTCAACATTATTGAACCGCTCACGGATCCGACATCGGCCGGTGGCGATCCGAGCGACGCCTTCCATCTGGTCATTCCCAGCTTGCCTGGATTTGGCTTCTCGGATCAGCCCACGGGCCCGGGGGTGGGCGTCGCCCAGATTGCCGCCATGTGGGATGCGCTGATGCAGCGACTAGGCTACGAAAGCTACATCGCTCAAGGCGGTGACTGGGGTTCTCTGGTTACTCACGCGCTGTTGCTTCACCCGGGAACGCACTGCTTCGCTGGGCATGTGAATTTACCGCTGGTGCTCCCGGACGAGCACACAATGAGCTCGGCTGACCCCGCGGAGCAAGCCACCCTGTCGGCGGCAATGCACTATCAGGAACACGAATCCGGTTACTCCAAACAACAGAGCACTCGCCCGCAAACATTAGCTTACGGCCTGGCGGACTCTCCATCTGGGCAGATGGCCTGGATTATCGAGAAGTACGCCCAGTGGACTGACTGCGTGCAAAACAATGTTCGCCACCCGGAGAATGCGGTGGAACGCGACGTACTGCTCGACATTGCCACGCACTATTGGATGACGAATTCCGGCGGTAGCAGCGCCAAACTTTACTGGGAGAGCTTCACCCAGCCTGATTACCGCCCAATCGATCAGCCCATGGGCATCTCTTTATTTCCCAAAGAACTCTTCTTGTGCACGGAGCGACTCGCTGGCACACGCTACCAGCAACTGGTCATGTTTAACGATCAACACTCGGCGGGAGGCCACTTCGCTTCGCTCGAACAGCCAGAGGCGCTGGTGACAGACATCAGGCGCTGGCACGCTCAGCTCGTGTCAGGGGAGCTAATTTAAATGAGCGGAGACAGGCATCGCTATGGAGCCGATACTCCCGAGGAGACATACTGGCAGGCACGGCATGAACTTGCAGCGGCGGCCAGAGCACTCAATGAGACAGTGGTGAGCACTGATATTTCACCCGGCACTGCTGCTGAAATCACTGAGGCCATGACGCAACTGACCACGCGCTTAAAAAAAGAGCCGCAGGTGACCGGGTTAGTCGATATGGCCAGGCGCAGCGATCGTGGCAGTATGGATAACATCATGGGCGAGTTGGTCGCGATGGCAGGACGCAGTCACCCTAGCGCACCGGCGCTGACCTGGCACGAAGAGCCCAATCGGATTGTTGGCGAGGTCGTGTTTGGACAAGCCTTTGAGGGACCTCCCGGGCACACACACGGCGGCTGGGTAGCCGGCATACTCGATCACTTGATGGGTATGACACATGTAAAAACAGGCCGCCCGGGCATGACAAGCGGGCTGTCCGTCCGCTACATCAAGCCCACGCCCCTGAACACCATGATCCATATCAGCGCCGAGGCCAACGAGATCGACGAACGTCGAACAGAAGTCATTGCTTCAATGCGCGCCGGCGAAACGATAACCGCTACCGCCGAAGCCATTTTTGTCCGCGTCGACGCCGCAAAGTTTGGCTTCGATGCCGACGCTAGTCCCTAAAATCGAGTATAGACCGTCGCACCGTCGATAACGGTACGGTCCACCTTTATCGCCCTGAGATCCGCTGCTGTCAGCGGATTATCGGATAGCACCACCAGATCAGCTCGCTTCCCGGCCTCTATAGACCCGATCTCGTGATCCATAAAGACCTGCCACGCCGCATCCACGGTGACGGCCCGAAGCGCCGGCATGCGCTCAATACGCTGCGCAGGCCCAATCACGGTCCCGCCAGTGCTCTCCCGCTCCACCTGACTCCACACCGCCTGCAAGGGCAACATTGGCGTGACCGGGGTATCCAGATGGGAACTGAATCGAATGCCCGCGTCTAAAGCCCAGCGGGCAGGACTCATATTCGCAGCGCGCTCTGGACCCATAAAAATCGCCGCATGACGATCGCCCCAATAATACGTATGGGCCGAGAAAAAACTGGGCGTCACCCCCAATAAAGCCATGCGTTCAATCTGATCTTTGCGCGTCATCTGAGCATGTATGATCAGCGGCCGCGCTTCCGGCCAAGGGTGGGCCTCCATAGCCGCTTCTATCGCATCAAGACCGTCATCAATGGAAGCGTCGCCATTACAGTGGATCGCGACCGGAATGCGCCGCTGATACAGACCGGCTACCTGTCGAAATAGCTCGTCCCGCGCAACCGAAGGATAGCCGCGATAACCAGCATCACCTTTAAACGGCACGTGGTAAGGCTCCGACAAATACCCGGTGTAGCCCTGAATACTGCCGTCAGCAATAATTTTGACACGGGGCACGATGACATTTGCGCCGCCAAAATCAGCGAGGGACGCTTCCCCCGTTAACAACGCCTCCCCCACTTCTTCAAACAGCGGAAAGAGCGCTACACGCTGAGGAAACTGGTTAAGCCGACTCAATAGGGAGAGTAATGTTGCCACCGGGGTCGGCATTCCACCGGCCGACGCTGTCGTGACACCCACAGCCAAATATTCTTCTGCCGCCTGAGTCGTCATCCGCAGGGCGTCCATCACGCCAAGATCGAGAGTATGTTCCCAAACCGCTCTGGCAGCGGTTTCCTCTAACACGCCATTGGGCCGCAGCCCATCGGCTGAATCGGGATCCCGCACAATGACCCCGCCGTCAGGGTCCGGCGTGGTCGCGTCGATGCCGAGAATTTTGAGCGCCGCTGAATTCACGACCGCCAAATGACCCGACACATGCACAACGGCTACCGGTCTCTCCGCCGAGATCTGGTCCAGATCATCTCGAGTGGGGTGCCGCTGTTCCCGCAACAGGGTGTCATCGTAACCGTGGCCCACCACCCAACCATCGGACCGCGCGGCAGCGAACGCTTTTAAGCGCGAGAGCAGTTGGGCCATGGTGTTGACGTCACCGATAGGCGGGCTATTGAGATCCGCCGAAAACACCGTCTGCCCAGATCCGGGAAAATGCCCGTGAGCATCAACAAACCCGGGCATCAAGGTTCGACCACGCAGATCCACTACCGACGTTTGATCATCGGCTCCTGCCAGCAACGCCTCTGAGCCCCCAACCGCATCAATGCGGCCGTTGCGAACACTCACCGCCTCGACAACGCGGCTAGCGGCGTCCATCGTTAGCACGGTTCCGTTCACGTAGATCTCATGAGAGGGCGCTGCTGCCGGCCGCGTGACAATCGCAAACAAGACGGCCATTCCGCTCATAAATACTATTGAAATCAGTATAGTTACACGCCAATTCATAGGCAGTTTCTCTTTATTATTTCACGCGGCTAATACTAGTAATGAGGAGGCGCGGGCTCACTGCCGGGTTCGGCGACCGTATCCAGACGTGCACCCTGCTCCCTAAGCTGCTGGCGCAGGTGGTCGACCTGCTGCTCCAGCTTGAAAATGTGCTGTTGCTGAGCTACCAGGGCAGTGTCCAGCGCCCGCATCGCATCCTCTACGAACGCCAACTGCGCCTCTAATGCTGATGTATCGCTCATAGTGGCGCCCCTTCGCGTCACTTGCCCGGTGCTAGTATAAAGCCCTGGCACGCCATAGGAGAACCAATTGAACAAGCGCTCTGACTCTAGACCGGTCTACCGCACGGACGGCGGTCGGCTTTGTCCACAGTGCCAG
>CALKEI010000067.1 GCA_938085095.1 uncultured Luminiphilus sp.
GGCAACGGCAGACTTTTCTGCTCGCCGCGTTATTGGTTTTTAGCAGCTCGCTCGCGAGTGCAGAGACCGTATTCGACTGGCTGATTACCGCTCATACGGGTGAACTGCATTCAGCATCGCTCGGTGAATGCCCGCTTGAAAATGGCGATGTGATTGAGGACTGCAGGCTCACCTTCAGAACCTACGGCACGCTGGCGCCAGACCTGGGAAATATCGTGCTGATGCCCACGTGGTTTAACGGGAGCGCAGAGGGTCTTGCTACCTATCGGTACCTCGGTGCCGAAGGGATTGTCGATACCGATGATTACTTTGTGATCGCGGTCAATGCCTTGGGTAATGGCATTTCCTCATCGCCGTCAAACAGTGCGCAAAAGCCGTTCCCCATATTTACGATCCGCGACCAGGTGAACGCGCAACACCGTTTATTGACCCAGCATCTGGGTATCGAGCATCTCCATGCTGTAGTGGGCGCTTCCATGGGAGGGTATCAAACCTATGAATGGCTGATGATGTACCCGACTTTTGCGACGCACTTTGTGCCGATTGAGGGCACGCCCTGGTACACCTTTTACGACCAACTAAAAGGGCGTGCCTGGCAGGAGGTATTGGCTCTTCCAGAGGATTCTCCCGAGGCCATTCGCCGCAAAGCAGATCTGCTGGGGTTAATTGATGGCATGGTGTTCTGGACACCGGAATACCTGAATCGCGAGCGATCCTCTGACGATTTTGACGTTTGGTTGGCGGGGATGGCGCGGTTCGACACCAAGCCGGAACTGCGCGATCGTGGGAGCCAAACTGCGGCTTCAGCGCGGCACGATATTCGCCGTGACCGACCGGATTTCGATGAGCGTTTGCGTGCTATGGACCAACCCAGTGTTTTGGCTGTGGTATTTGAGCGCGATATGACCGTCAACCCCGAGCCCAGTAAGGTGTTCGCAAAGCAGCTGGGTTTTGAGGTGATAGAGATTGCGGGTGACTGTGGTCACTTTGGCCCCAACCCAGAGTGTTATCAGGACCAAGTAGCAGACAGGGTGGCAGCGTTTCTTCGAGGTCCGCGCGAGCCGCAATTTCAAAGGCGAACCATCCAGGTTGGAGAACAATCGCGGCAGGTGTACCTCTATTTGCCTGACGCATACGGTAGTCAACCCTTGCCCGTCGTACTCGCGCTGCATGGTTATGGCACAACCGCCACGGGATTGGCGAGTGCCCATGCGCTGAATCAACACGCGAATGCGAATGATTACATTGTCGTCTATCCGCAAGGTGCCGGATTTTACTCGGAAACCGCTTGGCAGGAGGAGGATTGGGTCAGTTCGTGGAATGATCTGGCCAGTAACTTTCCCACAGAGGCAGGGCCGCACTGTTTACCGGATCGTCTCGACTATCCCTGCTATCCGGGCTGCGGCGATTGTAAGGCCTGTGATTGGACGTCTTGTGAGGATGACGTCACGTTTTTATTGCAGGTGGTGGATGATCTGCAAGAGAGCTTGTTGACCGACTCTGAACGATTTTATCTGCTGGGGAACAGCAATGGTGGGAGTATGGTGCAGCGGCTCGGGTGTGACCATCCGGAGCGATTTGCAGCGGTCGCGATCATGATTTATCAAATGCCCCCGGGTCACGCCTGCGGGCCTGAGCAGCCCCTGCCAATGTTCCATTATTACGGCGATCTGGATGACGGGGTGCCGGCCGACGGTCAACCCTCACCCTACGGCTGGATTTACACGTCGGCAAAGGAGAATACGCGGATATGGGCTGAGGCCATGGCCTGCGAAGGTCCCGCCGTTTCCTGGCAGACGCCGTTAACGCGCGAGCACGGCCTTCATTGTGAGGCTTTCAGTCGATGTGGGCGTGAGGGAGCAGAGGTGGTGAGTTGCGGTGACCCACTGGCCGGCCACGAATGGCAGGCTCAACGGATCCTTGCCATTCCATCCGACTGTGTCGCGCCGGCGCAAGCCCAGGATCTGCCGCGCCAACCGCGGTGCCCCGCCATGTCTTCTCCACAGGCGCTTTGGGGCATGGAAGTGGTTTGGCAGTTTTTGAGTCGCTACAGCAGCTGACTCGGTTCGCTTCGCATGAGCTCCTCAACCGTTACGGGCTCATTCGGCCCTTCAGTTTGTCGCGCCACGCGATTGCGTTGTGGCCAATTGATCGATCATCGCCCGCCAGAAAAGCAGAGATTCTCTGATTGCCGCTCTGGGCACCCGTTCGTTTAGGCCGTGTGCAAAGCTGTCCTTGGGATTGATAAAGATACCGGTCAGGCTGTAGCTAGGGATGCCAGCGGCGCGCCAATAAGCGCCGTCCGTCGTGCCCGAACCCATCTTTGGCACGATGGGTAGTCCCGGATAAATCGGTTCGAGCGATGCTGCAATCGCCGCCATAATTTCGGCGTTGAAAGGCGAGGCCGGACTGGTCACGGGGACTCCGACCACGCGCCATTCTAGGTCGGGATTAGCCGTGACCTTCTGAAGTTCACGGAGGATTTCGCCTGGGGTATGGCCCGGGAAAATACGGCAGTTCACGATAGCACTGACCGCTCGGGGCAGCGCGTTCTCGGCATGCCCTCCGGAGAGCATGGTGGGAATGCAGGTGGTGCTCAGTGTGCCGACATACTGTGGTTGCGCTCTGAGTATGGCGATCGCTTCGGCGTCGCTTGCATCGGCCACCAGCCGTGCCATGGCGTCACCGACTTCATTATTCAGAAACGGCGCGGTGCGCGCGAAGTAAGTCAGCGTAATCTCATTGGTCTCAACCGGGAAAGTGTGAGCTTCCAGCCGCTGGATGGCGCGGGCTAGGTCATAGATCGCATTATCGGCGCGCGGCATGGAACTGTGGCCACCTGCATTTTTAGCCGTCATGGCAAAGGTAGCGTAGGTCTTTTCCGCAAAGCCGACCTGAAACTGGATGGCTGCGCCTGAATCGTCGAGAACACCCCCACCCCCGTCCACGACCAGAGCGTACTCGGCGTCGATGAGTTCACGGTGGTCACGCGTCAACTGTTGGACGGTCTCCTGAAAGGATTCTTCGTCACCGGTGAACGCAATAATCAGGTCTCGGTTGGGAACGAAGCCGGACTCTTTCAGCCAAATAAAAAGGGTGGTGAGTATCGTCACATCGAACTTGTTATCGAGTACGCCCCGGCCGTAGAAGAAAGTCTCGTCTTCCTGTAATTCGAAGGGGTGACGTAGCCAGCTGTCGGGATCTGCAGGCACCACATCCATATGCGAAGAGAGCAGAATCGGTTGCCGACCGCTGCTGCCGTCTCCGGCGTACCGGACGACTAGCGATGCGGTCTCCTGGTAGGGCACCAGCGTCAGTGCCTCGGGCTCGAATCCCCCTGAGAG
Organism: uncultured Luminiphilus sp.; assembly: GCA_938085095.1. Taxonomy (GTDB): domain Bacteria; phylum Pseudomonadota; class Gammaproteobacteria; order Pseudomonadales; family Halieaceae; genus Luminiphilus. Next base: position 3,345 of record CALKEI010000067.1, read on the forward strand.
GAACACCTCCCTCAGCGATTCTGCGTAGGCGGGCACATTGCCCTCGCCATGGACGGTTTTCCGACTGATAGCGTCACGAAGGAGCGTGATGGCGCGCTCACTCTGGCGATCTAGGGCGCCTGAGTCGGCTGCCGAGCCGTAATGAGCTGTGCATAGACTGATCAGCACGAGGAGTAAAGCACGGTAACAATGACTCATAAGGTGGCCTCGGTGTCGATCGGTTGAAGTCGGACGACAAATAGATGTGGCTTTCAATCCACGTGAGAGATCACAACATGGCGCAATATACCATTACGTCAGCGGTTTCCTCTGTGACCTGAACCCTCCTGTCGGCCGGCGCTGCATCCCGCAGGTTCTGATCTGTACGCCGCGATTTTTCTTCCTCAGCGACTACAGTTCAGTTACATTTTCGCCCCATAAGCGTGAGCCTTGGCCAGCAGTTTAATGATGCGCAAAGGATCGCGAATAATAGGGTTGCCATCATGGCCGGGTGAGAGGTTTTTGATCGCGATGAGCGAGCGCATTGATGCCGTGGGGCCTTTGGTTCCCGATTTTTACCATTACGATGGTGCGCCCATTGCTGATGTTCGGGTCGGTGATGACGGGTTAATTCTGGAATGGCCTGATGGCCAGACATTGAGCTGCCATCGTTTTTGGTTGCGCGAGAACACCTTGGGTTATGGCGGCATTGATCCAGCGACCCGAGAGGGTCTGATGGACCCTGCCCAGCTCTCAGACACCATGCAAATTGGTAACTGTAGCCTGACCGACGCGGGCGATCTTAGGGTTGTCTGGGCGCCCGATGGCATTGAGAGCGTTTATCACTCGGGATGGCTCCGCCACGTTGTAGAGGGCCAGCACCTGCCACAGAGCTGGCTGCCTAAGCCTGAAGCGTGGACTGCACAAACGCTGACCTCGCCACCGCGGTGCCCTGCCCAATCAATTCTTGAGGACGATGGGGCACTGTGTGACCTACTGAATCACTTGCTGCGCTACGGCGTTTGCTTGGTCGAGCGAGCGCCTACGAAGCCGGGCTTCCTCAACGAGCTGGCCGCCCGCATTGGCCCCGTCCGTGACAGTAATTTTGGTCTGCTGTGGGATGTCAAAGCAGACGTAAACCTTGCTGGCGATGCCAAGACCAACACCACCGCCAACACAGGGCTTCGACTGGGTCCTCATACCGATCTGCCTACCCGGGAAATTCCCCCTGGATTTCAGTTTCTGCATTGTTTGATCAATGAAGCGGACGGCGGTGAATCGACTCTCACCGACGGCGCGGCACTGGTGGAGGAGCTCAGGGCGACTCACCCGGAGGACTATGAAATCCTCAGCACGCGACGCTGGGTCTTTTTCAATCGGGGGCCTGGCATTGATCACCGATTCTCTGCCCCTATCATCGATACCTTGGGGGGGGAGGGGATTCCGACCATTCGGGCGTTTTATCCCGTCCGCGCTTTCCCTGACATGCCGGACGCCCAAGTGGCCGATGCCTATGCCGCGCTGCGACGTTTTCACGAGTTGGCGGATGAGCCCCGTTTTGAGCTGACTTTTCGCCTCGGATCAGGAGAGATCATGTGCTTTGATAACCGCCGCGTGATGCATGGCCGTAAGGCCTTTTCAGGTTCAGGTCAGCGGCACCTGCAAGGCGTGTATATTGATCGCGACGAGATCCTCTCGAGGGCGCGGGCGGTCAATCGTGGACGTGCCGCGAACCCGATTTCCAGCAGCCCTCACTAACGCGTCAGCAGGAGAGACATCATGCCACTGGCCATGCGAGACAAAGTATTTATTACCGCCGCACTCACGGGATCAGGTAGTACGCAGGATCGTAGCGACAAGGTTCCCCGCAGCCCGGAGCAAATCGCTAACGCCGCCATCGATGCGGCCAAGGCCGGCGCGGCCGTTGTGCACTGCCACGTGCGAGATCCGGAAACCGGTGTCCCCGATCGCGCGGTGCCGCTTTACCGCGAGGTGGTTGAGCGGATCCGCGACTCTGATACGGATGTCGTGATCAACCTCACTGCGGGGATGGGTGGCGATATTGTCTTTGGTCCGACCAGTGCACCGCTACCTCTGAGCGATAGCGGCACTGATATGGTCTCAGCGGCTGAGCGCGTCGCGCATCTTGAGGCCTGCCTGCCAGAGATCGCCACACTCGACTGCGGCACTATGAATTTTGCCGAAGCTGACTATGTGATGACGAATACTCCGGGCATGTTGAGAGATATGGCGAAGCGCATGGCAGATCTGGGCATTCGAATCGAGATCGAAGCGTTCGATACCGGCCACCTCTGGCTGGCCAAGCAACTGGTGAGTGAGGGACTGATCCCCGCACCTGCCATGGTGCAGCTCTGTATGGGTATCCCCTGGGGTGCGCCTGATGACCTGAATACCTTTATGGCCATGGTTAACAACGTTCCGCCGGACTGGATCTACTCGGCATTCTCGATCGGCAGACACCAGATGCCGTATGTCGCCGCCGCGGTGCTTACGGGCGCTAATGTTCGGGTTGGATTAGAAGATAACCTCTGGCTCGGAAAAGGCCGACTCGCGACCAACGCCGAACTGGTGGAGCAAGCCGTTACCATTATTGAGACGATGGGCGTGCGCATCATGACGCCTGATGAGGTTCGCGCCGAGCTGCAGCTCACCAAGCGGGCCATGCCCTGATGCCGGTCGCAGCCATTATCGGTGGCGGTGTCATTGGCGCCGCTTGGGCTTCGCGATTTTTGTTGCACGGTTGGAACGTCTGCTTTTACGACCCCGCATCTCACTCCGAAGCGGTGCTCCATGCTGTGCTTGATAAGGCTCGCCACTGGGTACCGGAAATATACGATCAACTGCCACCAGAGGGTTCGCTGACCATCTGCGAGAGCATTGCTGAAGCGGTGGTCGATGCCGAATGGGTGCAGGAAAGTACGCCTGAACGACTCGAGATCAAGCAATCGGTGCTCCGTGATATTCAAGCGGCTTGCTCCGAGACGGCGATCGTCGCGTCATCTACTTCCGGATTTATGCCGTCGGAATTACAGGCGGGTGCTTCGCGGCCCGAGCAAATTTTGGTTGCGCACCCCTATAATCCTGTCTACCTGTTGCCGATTGTCGAGTGTGTGCCCTCTCAATTGGTACCTCTGGCCACGGTTGAACGCGCAGAAGAGATTTTGCGCGATATCGGTATGAAACCCATCACTTTGCGGGCAGAAATCCCCGCCCACGTTGGGGATCGCTTGCTTGAGGCGGTCTGGCGCGAGGCGTTGTGGCTGATCAAGGACGGTATCGCCACTACCGAGCAGATTGACGACATCATGACCCACGGTTTCGGTTTGCGTTGGGGGCAAAAGGGTCTGTTCGAAACCTACCGAACCGCGGGTGGCGAGGCCGGCATGAAGCATTTTCTAGAACAGTTTGGTCCCTGTCTGCAGTGGCCCTGGACTAAGCTAACAGACGTGCCTGATTTGAATGACGCCTTGATTGATCGCATTGTCGAGCAATCCGACCAGCAGGCGGCGGGGCGCTCAGTCAGCGAATTGGAGGATGAGCGCGACGCCAATCTCGTCGCGATGCTCAAAGCGCTGAAACAGCAAGACAGTGCTGCGGGCGCTTTCTTGAATCGCGTTGGCGCCGCGGATGCCTAGCGTCCTGAGACAGGTCGACGAATGGCCAACGCTGCGGTGACGGCTTGATATTTTCTCGAGATCAGATCTGCGCCCACCGCGGCGCCAGCGGTCATTATCCCGAAAATACCCGTGCAGCATTCGATGCTGCCGCCCAATCTGGCGCGGGCTGGATAGAGACCGATATCCAGTGTCTGGCCGACGGTGAATTGGTGATCTTTCATGACGAACAGCTTGGTCGAACTGCCACTGGTTCGGCACGTTTGAGGGATCTCTGCTGGTCTGAGGTGGCGCCTCTCGATATTGGGAGTTGGAAAGGCGCTGAGTTCAGCACCCAGCGGCCATTGCGTTGCGAAGACTTGATTGAATGGCAGTCCGGCGCGACAGATCGGCCCGGCATTGTGTGGGAGATGAAGTGCAGCGAGGATCCGGAGGCGGTTGAGGCTGCAGCGCAGGCCTTGATCGAGCGCCTGTCGGTCGCACAGGATCATCGTTGCATCGTATCGAGTTTTAGTCGTGCCTTACTGCAAGCTATTCGTCCGCGTTTACCTGCGGTACCCATGGCATTGATAGCCGGAGCCCTGCCCGCCGATGGCATCGCATTTTGCCTCAATAATGCGCTTGAAGGGATTCATCTCGATGGTCAAGATCTGCATGAGACGGCTGCTCACATGATCCTAGCGGCCGGACTATCCCTGCGCAGTTACACCGTCAACACCGAGGCGGAGGCACGTCGGCTTTCCGTGCTGGGTGTTTCAATGATCATGACCGACTTTCCGGAGCGCCTTCTGACGACGCCGTAATTCAGCGGATCGTGTGATGTCTCGCGCTGGCACCGGAGCCCTCAGTCGGACAATGTGCCCAGATCAAAGCCTGTGTCTTCCGCAGCGGCCTCTGCCCAATTCGTCCGCCATACCTCTCTTGAGACAGCGCCAACCGGCACCGGGGAACGTTGATAATCTGGCTGGCAGGGTACGAGCGGCTCCACCACGACATCATGACGGGGCACGATAAAAAATGGGAAGCTATAGCGATCCTTGCCAGAGACGTTTACGACTTTGTGGGGTGTCGAGACAAAATAGCCGCCGGACCACAGTTCTAGCAGATCGCCGATATTGACCACCATGGCTTCGGGTGGTGCGGTGACCTCGAGCCAATCCTGCTGATCACGGGGACGCAACCAGAGACCGCCCACATCGTCGGGGAAAAGCAGTGTCAGGGCGTCTGTGTCCTTGTGGGGATGAATGCCAAATTGGTTTCCATCCAGCGGCCGGGGTGGATAGTGCAGTAGCGTCATGTTGGTGAGCGGTTGCTCAAACAGTGCCGCAAAAGCGTGGACGTCGACCTTCATGATGCGCGCGATTAATCCGAGGAGTCGCTGCCCAGCCGCATCGCACGCTTGCCAGAAGGCTTGCACAGTTTGTGGCAACGTGGCGGGTTGTTCAGGCCAACGGTTAGGACCGTAGAGGTCACAGGCGGCGCAGATGGGATCGTCTGCTGCGGTCTCACGATGCAGCTTGTAGCCTTCATATTGATCAGGTGAGTGGCCGGCCGTGTTGGGAGAGAAAAAGCCGAGGGGGATATAGCCACGGTAGTTGTGCGGTGTGATGCACTCAGCCATTTTATCGCCCAGCGGACGGGAAAAATAAGCGGCCAGCTGACGTCGCATGGTGGCGACCAGCGATCTGGGGACGCCGTGCCCTTCTACCAGCACAAAGCCTGTTGTAGTCAGGGCCCGCTCCAGCGTGGGCAGGATCTGCTGATCATCGTGTTCGAGGTGAATCAGCGGAATGGAGGGTATTGCAGGCATGGCGTTACAAACCGTGTTTTGAGTGGAAGACGAGCCTGTGTCCCTGCGGACGTTGGTGCGCTCTATCTTCAATGAGCGGGGGACATTGTGTAAAGCCGGGCTAACGTTCAATGATCAGCGTTGTTATGAGGCTTTCCCCCGCTTTCCCACAGTCGGCATAATGGCACCGGTACGGCTTGCAGGTTGTAAGTGATGATGACCCGACGGCGCCTCACCGGTGCCCTGATATTTTTGACCGCATCGCCATGCGTGCGGCGCCTGCGCTGTGAAGAGGCCCTTCGTAAGGTACTCTGCGGCGCTGTGGCGTGCATCGTTGCGACAAGCGTATTCATAGCCCATGCGGAAACGCAGCCAGCACCGAAAGTAGTATTCGTTATTGTCGATGGGATCCCCGCCGATGTGATCGAACGCGTTCCCACTCCTGCCATTGATGCGATCGCCGCCGTGGGCGCATATCACCGCGCTCAGGTGGGTGGCCCGATTGGTAAGCCGGGGGAGACTCCCACGGTTTCTGCGCCCGGCTATATGAGCCTGCTGACAGGTACGTGGGCTAACAAACACAATGTTTACAGGAATTATGGGATTGCTCCCAACTATGACTACTGGAGTATTTTTCGCGCCGCAAAAACCGTTAAGCCAGAGCTGCGCCTTGGTATCTTCTCCACCTGGACGGACAACCGCACAATATTATTGGGAGAAGGTCGTCCCGAGGGCGGGGGTTTTCTCTTTGATTTTGTATTGGATGGCTTGGAGGACGACGCTGAGCGTTTTCCTTTACAGCATCTGGACGGCCAAATTGCGGATATTGATGACGCCGTCAGTCGCGAAGCAGCAACGGTGATTGAGGCTGAGGGGCCCGATTTATCCTGGGTATACCTGCAGTACACGGATGATGTTGCCCACGAGTACGGCGACAGTGTCGAGTTTGATCGCGCGGTGATTGATATGGACAGGCGGGTCCACCGCCTCTGGTCAGCTGTGCTGGCACGACAGCATGCGCACAATGAAGATTGGCTGGTCATTGTTACCACCGATCATGGTCGCGATGAAGAGACAGGGCAGCATCATGGCGGTCAGAGTGAGCGTGAGCGCACCATCTGGATCGCAACCAATAGCGAACGGTTAACCCCGAGGTTTTTCAATACGCCCGAGATTGTCGATATCTATCCTTCTATTGCGAGGTATCTGGGCATTACCATTCCGGATCAGGTGGCGCGTCACTTAGATGGTGCGTCGTTCATCGACTAGGAGCCATTATGAATCGAGAACGCATTGCCGCTTATGCTCAGATCATGATTATCGCACTGGCGGCGTCCGTGATTTATAGCGCGCCCTACCTGCGGCAGCTATTCAAGACGTCACTTCTGGAGGCGTTTTCTCTCACCGAGGCCCAGCTCGGTAACTTGAGCAGCACCTATGCGTTGGCTTGTTTGGTTTGTTACGTACCGGGCGGTTGGCTGGCAGATCGTGTCGAGGCACGCAAGCTACTCATCATCGCGTTATTCGCCAGCTCTGCGAGCTATGCCTGGTACGCCACCATTCCGAGCTACGAAGAGCTGCTGATCATTTATGGCTCATGGGGTGTGATTGGTGTGGGTATTTTATGGGCGGCCATGTTCAAACAGGTGAGATTACTGGGCAGTGGCGAAGAGCAGGGCAGAATGTTTGGCAGCCTTGAGGGCGCTCGCGGCCTGTTTGAAGCGATTTTGCTTACTGTAGGTAGCTTTATCTTCGGACTCTTTGCGACTCGCGAGCTGGGTATGATCAACGTGATCATTCTGTATACCGTGTGCTCGGCAGTACTCGGCGTGGTGCTGATGTTTTGGAGGTCGACTCCTATGAGCGAGGCTTCAGATGAGCGCGAGAAGATTCGATGGGCAGACCTGCTGATTATCGTGCGCCAGCCGAGTATCTGGCTACTGTGCATTATTCTTTCGGCGCTGTATCACGTGTTTTGGGCGACGATCGAGTTCCCGAGCTTCGCCGAGACCGGTGGTTTCGAAATGACCCTAGCGGCCGCCACAGCGTTGGGTGCGGCTAAGCTGTGGATGCGCTTTCCAGGCGGCATACTGGCGGGCATCGTAGGGGATCGCCATGGCAATCCGCTGGTCATGATTTGGCTCTTTCTGCTCTCGATGATGAGCTGTCTTTATCTAGCATTGATGCCCACGACACCGGGTTGGGCCTGGACGCTCTGGATATTTATTTTCCCTTTTGCCCTGATCGCCTACGGGCTACGCGGCGTGTTTTGGGCGCTGCTCTATAACTGTCCTGTTCCAACCCGCGTGTTGGGTACTGCGATCGGGGTGGTCTCGATTATTGGCTACAGTCCGGATGCCTACGTACCGCAGGTCGCGGCGTGGCTTCACACCCACTACGACACCACCACGGCATATCAGGGCTTTTTTGCCTATGTGGCGGCGGTGGCCGGTATTGGTATGGTGGCGTCTTGGCTGCTTTACCGGCTGACCCAGCGTCAGTCGCTTATTGAGGGTGCATGAGCGAGTTCGACTACATCGTCATCGGCGCCGGCTCTGCGGGCTGTGTGCTGGCGAACCGTCTTAGCGAGGATCCGGCGCATTCAGTGTTACTGCTCGAGGCGGGCAAGGACGATCGCAGCCTTTTCGTCCGCATGCCAACCGCCTTATCGATCCCGATGAATAGCGCTCGATTTAGCTGGGGTTATTGGGGCCAGCCAGAGCCTGGTCTGGACGGGCGACGCATGGACTGTGCGCGGGGCAAGGTATTGGGTGGCTCGTCGGCTATCAATGGCATGGTCTATGTACGAGGGCACGCCGCGGATTTTGATCAGTGGGTTGGTGCCGGTGCCACGGGGTGGAGCTATGCCGATTGCCTGCCTTATTTCAAGCGCGCTGAGCGCTGGATGGGGGGTGAGGACATCTATCGCGGCGGCGAAGGCCCGGTTGATACCTGCAACGGTAACAATATGCGAAACCCGCTCTATGGGGCATTTATTGCAGCGGGCGAGGAGGCGGGCTACGGCAAGACCGAGGATTACAACGGCTATCGGCAGGAAGGCTTCGGTCCCATGCACATGACGGTAAGGCGTGGCGAGCGCTGCTCTACCGACCTTGCCTATCTCGAGCCCGCTCGTAAGCGATCTAATTTAACAGTGGTGACTGAAGCTGAGGTCGACACGTTGATCCTCTCTGATCAACGTGTAACAGGCGTTCGATACCATCGTCGCGGACAGGCCTGTGTTGCAAACGGTCGACGGGAGGTGATTCTGAGCGCAGGCTCAATCGGCTCGCCCACGATTTTACAGCGCTCGGGAATTGGGCCTGCGGCGGTCCTCGCCCAGGCGGGGGTAGCGTTGCAGCACGACCTCCCCGGTGTGGGAGAAAACCTGCAAGATCACTTGGAGGTCTATTTTCAGTATCGCTGCGAGGCGCCGATTACAGTGAATGGCCATCTGGGTTGGTGGGCGAAACTCCGTATCGGCGTACAGTGGGTTCTGACCAAAACGGGGCTGGGCGCCACGAATCACTTCGAGTCCTGTGGATTTATTCGATCGCGTTCCGGGATTGCCTCGCCCGATATTCAGTACCACTTTTTGCCTGCGGCCATCCGCTATGATGGCCGCGCTGCCTTTTCCGGCCACGGTTTTCAGGTGCACGTGGGCCCTAACAAGCCGGAAAGCCGCGGCACGGTGCGCATCTCCGGACCAGATGCGCAGGACGAGCCGCACATTCTCTTTAACTATCTTGCCACTGAGCGAGATAGGGCGGATTGGCGCAGCTGTTTGCGCCTGACTCGGGAGATTCTGCAGCAACCGGCATTGGATGCCTACCGCGCTGAGGAGATCCAGCCAGCGATCGATTTATCGGACGACAGGGCGGTAGATGCCTGGGTGAGGGATAACGTGGAGACTGCTTATCATCCCTCCTGTTCCTGCAAGATGGGGGCGGCCGATGACAGCATGGCCGTGGTCGATCCCGAGTGTCGTGTTCGCGGCCTTGAGGGACTCCGCGTTGTCGATTCGTCGATCTTCCCGATGATCCCTAACGGCAACCTTAATGCACCGACCATCATGGTCGCCGAGCGGGCCTCTGATCTGATACTGGGTAAGGTGCCGCGGAGAGAGGAAGCGCCGGTGTGGCAGGCCACTGAGTGGCAGAGCCGGCAACGCGAGGGTGCTCCAGTGAGATCCGTGCCTGCCGGGCCCGCCGCATGAGGTTCCGCAGATGAATCTGATTCTCTCCACGGCGATCGCGCTGACGACGCTGACCTCTCTGCTGTTGGTGTTGCGCTACCGCAATACCCGGATCGAGGGCCGTACCCCCATGCCGCTGGTGACTTTTCTGGCCGTGTTATTTACCTCAGGTCTGGATGTCGGCCTGCTGATGTTCCCAATGGTGGATTTCGAGATTTTTGCCAGCGAGCCTGACTATGCGTTTGCCAGCCCGTTGGCGCTGGAGTTTGGTTTTTGGGGTTTTCTGGTCTGGGGCTTTTACTTTTTGACCACCTTCTACTTTTGCGTGGTGGAACCGCAGTTGCAGCTCTTTGAGATCCCGGCGATCAAGCTGATCAATAACCTCACTATCATTGGCACCTGCGCCTTCACGGGCTATCTGTTTTTGCATTATTTACCCGGTTATATCGAGGGCATCCCCGACGCGGTGCGTTACGCCTTGGTAGCGGCCACGGTGCTGGTGGCGGTGATCTCCAGCACCCAGATCCGCTTCGTGAAGGCACTCAGTTTGGCCTCGAGCGGATTGTTCTTTGCGCTGATTGCAGGCGCTTTTTGGGCATCAGGGATGGGTGTATCGGGTTTCACGGTTACTGTGGGTGAACTGGGTGATTATTTCGGCCAACTGCCGCGCTTTGTGTTTCCGATTAATGACTATCACGCGTTTTACCTGTTCTGGTGGTTCGCGTGGAGCATCATGATCGGGCAGTTTGTGTCGCGCTTTGTGAGTGGCTTCACGGCTTGGCAGTTGCTGCTTCTGCTATTGGTTGTGCCGTCGATTCCCATCGCCCTGTGGTTCTCGGTGCTTTACTGGTACTTCGCTCATGACATCTCGATCGCCGGGCTGATGAGCTGGGCCATGATGGGTGTGGGCATTTTGTTCGTCGTGAACTCGCTCGACTCGCTGACACGGCTATACACTCAGAACACCGGGCTGACCGTGGAGAAGCTCGGCACCGGGCGTTATGTCGCCCTCAATTGGGTCATCCTGTTTGCGCTGGTGTTGGCCTTCCAGTTCACGCCTTTCAAGATCGAGTGGGTGGGCCTGGTTGTCGTCGGGATCTACGCGGCCATTTACTCGTTGATCTTTATGCGCCGCGCCGCGCTGCGATCAGTCCCCGCCTGAATTACCCAGCTCAGTGAGCGCCTGATAGGTTGCCACTTTAAGGTCGAAGCGGTGTCGGTCACTGTGTGGCGTGCCTAGCACCTGCGTCATGAAGACGACAATGAGGTCTTCCTCGGGGTCGATCCAGAATTTGGTATTGGCGATCCCACCCCAGGAATACTCGCCTTTTGAGGAGATCACCCCTGCTTGCGCTGGATCAGTGATGACACCCGCCCCCAGACCAACCGACTGCCCCGGGTACAAATGCGAGGCGGGATACTCGGTTGCGCCGTTGTCTCGCACCGCGGGCGTCAGGCGGGCCATGGTCATAGCCTGCACGGTCTTTGGCCCGACGATGCGCACACCATCGAGACTCCCGCCCTGCCGCAGCATCTCGCAGAATCGCCAGTAGTCTTGCGCGGTGGAGATCAACCCGCCACCGCCTGAAAAAAGCGTCACGCCAGAGAGCGGTGCCAGAAGCCCAGCCGGCATCGGGCTCATCTCCTGACGCTCGGCGTTCCACAGGTGGTCACCCGCCATGCGCGCCACTTTGTCCTCAGGCACGTTGAAGAATGTGTCGCGCATGTCGAGCGGATCGAAAATACGCGTTTGAAAAAATTGCTCAAGATTTTGCCCACTCAATCGCTCAACCAATGCGCCCAGCACGTCTGTGGCCACGCTGTAGTGGTATCGGGTACCGGGCTCAAAGCGCAGGGGAAGGGTTGCGAGCTTTTCTATAAAGGCCCCGATATCCGGACTTTGTTGTAACGCGGCATCGCGGTAGGCACGCTCAACGGGGTGCTCGATATGCCAGCCGTTGGTGAGGCCCGCGGTGTGGGTCATCAGTTGCTCGATGGTCATCTGACTCTGGGTTGGAACTGGCTCTCCATCGATCAGGAGACGCATATCTGCCAGTTCTGGAAGGTACTTGGCCACGGGGTCACCGAGATGAAAGGCACCTTCTTCGTAGAGGATCATTGCCGCCACGGTCGTGATCGGTTTGGTCATGGAGAAGATGCGGAACAGCGCATCGGTATCCATCGGGCGGTCATCTTCAAGCCCGTAGCGGCCGGATGCTTCAAAGTGCACCACCTGTCCCTGCCGCGCGACCAGCGTTACGGTGCCAACTAAATTCCCGTCGGCGATCTCGCGCTCTACGAACTCGGTGATCTTGCCTACCCGGTCGCCAGAGAAGCCGACCGTCTCGGGCTCGACAATGGTTGCGTCTGCTGCTTGCAGCCGCGTGGCCAGTAGCGACAGTAATAAGAGGGCTCGGAAGTTCATAAATTCAGTACTGTCGAGATCGCGTGCTTCGGCTGAGCACTGTTGTCGATGCTGCGAGCCAAGTCAACGTCAGCTGAAGTCACACTCTAACCGGCAGCCAGCAGTTAGGGCCCGGCGTCGTAGACCGAACGCTGCGCTTCAAAGTGAGTGTTCTCGCGGTAGCCCGCCTGACGATATGAGAAATAGGTCATGCTGCGCCGGCTTGTCGACGCGTTATTCAGCCCGCGATGCAGGATGCGATCGTCGAAAATAAGACAGGAGCCGGTGGCAAGAGCGGACGAAACACCCTCGGGCACCGCACCGTTAGCGTTTGCCACCAAGTACTCAGGCACTGTCGCCTCATGCTGATAGACCAATTCATCACTGACGAGAGCGGGGTTCTGCAGGTGATTGGTCAGTCGATGCGAGCCCCTCGCCAACTCGGTGGGGCCCATTGCCAGTGGCGTGTCATGGAGTGCGACCATGACATTGAGTGCATGCGGTGGAAGATGATCGGCACTGACGTGGGGTGAGTCGATATGCCAGCACTGCGCAGGGCTGCCGGGATCAGAATAGACCACGCCGCTGAAAGAGTGTTCGGCATCATTGCCTAGCACGGCGGAAATCAACGGCCACCAGGGTAGGTCGCGATCATCCACGCCGAACTCATCGGGTGAGATCGGAATGTCCCAGCGTCCGGGGGAGCGCTGCACGACCTCGTCAAAGCCGGCCGCGCTGCCTATGCCGATTGTTTGCGTTCCCAGCGCTGACATCACCTGATCGCTGTGGCGCAGTGAGACCTCGAGCAGGTGCGCGACAAACTTGGAGTCGCATAAGCCCTCTGCCAATAAGTAGCCGTCTTGTTCGAGCTGCTGTTGGGCGCAGGCGAGCGGCTTTCCCGGAGCCAATCTGCCCAAAGCCTGTCTGTCAGTGTCTTTTATTTTCATCAGATGATGGGCTGCGGCGCGCCGTCAGTGAAGCCGCACGTCTTGGCGTTTCAGTTCGGCTTGAACCTGAGCAATATCCAGTTCGTCGAAGCCGCGCTTCTGCTGAACAGCGACCGCCGCCGCCACGCCGGCGCCTTGTCCCGTGACGGTGCAGCACATCATATTGCGGGTCGCCGCGTGACTGACGCGATCACCGCCGGTAATGCGACCCGCGCAGATCAGATTCTTGACGCCTTTGGGTAGCAGGGTGCGGTAGGGGACCTGAAAGTAACGGCCAGTGGTGGGCAGAATGAGAATGCCGTAGCCGTCGATGAACTCGGGAAAGATGCCGATACTGTCCTCGAACCGGCCCTGGTCCCGCACATCCGCCTCGGTCATGTTGTAGGCGGCATCTATCTTGCGGGTATCGCGAATGCCCAAGGTCATACCGAAATTGCGTAGCTTGGCGTTTTCGCAGCCCGGGGTGTATTGCTTCAGCGCCTCAATGGCCATCATTGCCTGCTTGCGACCTTCCATCTCACCGCGGGTCAGGTCGTCTGGATCGGTGCCGTCGTAGCCCAGCAGGTGAACCAAATTGAGGTAGGTGAGATCCCCCGTGTCATACAGTGCACCCCAGGTGCCGGCGATGGTGTCGAGGTGCTCGGGAATCAACCCCGCCTCGCGGGCTTTTTCAAAGGGTTTGCGCAGAAAGGGCGAGAACATCTCGTCTTCCTTCCCCGTTGTCTCCACGGTCCATTGACCATAAGCCCAGTCGCGATAGGTTTGTGGGTCGGCTTTAACGTGCTCGATAAATCTTGTCTTGTTCACCCCCGACATCGAGAACATGACTGAGGCGCCAATCATGTCCTTCTTGGCTTGCTTCAATGTGATCGCGCCCGCGCGGTGCGCGACATCGGCATCGCCCGTGGCATCAATGACTCGCTCGGCCAGAATTGCCTCCCGCCCGGCCTTGCTCTCGACGATCACGCCTTTGATGGTATCCCCTTCCATAATTGGGGCAACAAAGAGTCGGTGCAGCATGGGCGTGATGCCGGCTTCCTCCACCAGCGTGTCAGCCACCCACTTAAAGGCCTCGCCATCGATGGCGTGGCTGTCGGATTGGGGTTCCTTTACGGCGGCACCCATGTCCCGGGCACGCGTTTCAAATTCGATCCCGACACCCTCGGTATCGACCGTCTGCTGGTGGCGATACCAGGCAAAGCCTTCTACCCCCACCGCAGTGATGTTGCCGCCAAAGCACCCAAAACGTTCCAGTAAAGTCACCTGACTTCCTGCGCGAGCAGCGCCGAGCGCGGCGGCTAACCCCCCCGGACCGGACCCCACGACCAGGACCTCGGTTTCTTGAATGACCGGGACCTCTCTGGCGGGCTCGTGAATAGGCATTGGCTTGCTCTCCAGAGGCGCGTTGAGTGTCGTCGACATGCTGAGCATTAGCGTTGGTGGCGCGCCGACCCGCCTCAATCTTATGACAAAACGCCCCCCGTGAGGGCGTTAGCAGGTCATTGATAACAGGCAATCACAGTAACAGGCATACCCAAACACCCCTGACGGCACCATGATCTCAAACCTTTGTGGAGACAGATGGCTCTGGTGGTATATGCTGATTCGCGTGCGCTTTAGTCACAGGTTTTGTCTGAACCTTGTCGTGGATGTTGCCGTGAAAGGCGTCCAGCCAGGGCGCCTCTGAGGAAAAGAAATTGAAAGCAGCGGTGTGTCGAGAAGTCGGCCAACCCCTCTCTATCGAGGAGGTGGCCATTGCTGAGCCCGAGCAGGGTGAAGTGAAGGTAAAGCTGACAGCCTGTGCTATCTGCCACAGTGACATCATGTTTATCGATGGGCACTGGGAGGGAGAGCTCCCAGCGGTATATGGGCACGAAGCCTCCGGTGTTGTTGAATCAGTCGGTCCGGGTGTGAGCAATGTCTGTGTTGGAGATCACGTGGTGGTCACGCTCATTCGCTCCTGTGGAGACTGCCACTACTGCTCGCGTTCGATAGA
>CALKEI010000068.1 GCA_938085095.1 uncultured Luminiphilus sp.
CTGCATGGATATTGATTCCGCCCGAATCGAGCAGATTCAGGGGGGTGAGCTCCCCTTCTTTGAGCCGGGCCTGAATGACCTCATACAGGCGGGTGTGGCGCAAAAAACGCTTCGGTTTACCCATGATGCGAGAGACGCTATCGAGTGCAGTGACTATTTATTTATCTGTGTCGGGACGCCCGCACTAGCCGACGGCAACGCTGATCTTCAGCACGTGATGGCTGTTGCAGAGAGCATCGCTACCTCCATGACGTCCCGCAAGGTAATCGTCAATAAATCCACCGTGCCGGTCGGCACCGCGGATCAGGTGTCCGAGTGTATTGCCGAAGGCCTGGCCCACCGGGGCGCCGAAATCCCTTTTGAAGTGTGCTCCAACCCAGAGTTTCTGAAAGAGGGCTCAGCGGTCGCCGACGCTCTCAGACCGGACCGGATTATTATAGGGGCAAACTCCGATAGCACTGCTGAGGAGTTTCGACAGATGTACGAAGCCTTTAACCGTAACCACGACAAAATGATGTTCATGGACCCCCGCAGTGCTGAACTCACCAAATACGCGGCCAACGCGATGCTGGCAACCAAAATCAGCTTTATCAACGAAGTCGCTAATATCGCCGAGGCGGTGGGCGCAGACATAGAGTCGGTGCGTCAGGGAATGGGGTCGGACCCCCGCATTGGGTACCAGTTCATCTATCCGGGGGCCGGGTATGGAGGATCCTGCTTCCCCAAGGATGTTCAGGCTCTCGACTACCTGGCTAAACACAGCAACACCGAGGCTCAGATTCTGCCCGCCGTGCACAGCACCAACGAGCGTCAGAAGCAAAAACTCGCCCACCACGTGATCTCTCGATTCGGCCCCAGCCTCGAGGGGCGCACCATCGCCGTATGGGGACTTTCCTTCAAGCCCAATACCGACGACATGCGTGAGGCGCCTAGCAAAAGTTTGATCGAGGCGGTTTGGGCTGCGGGTGGAAGAGTGCAGGCATTCGACCCCAAAGCCATGAAAGCCTGTGAGCGACTGTATGGAGACCGCGCTGACATGGCCTATTGCGCTTCCAAGGAAGCAGCCCTTGATGGCGCAGACTGTCTGGTTATCTGTACGGAGTGGAAAGCGTTCAGGACCCCCGACTTTGAGGACATCCGGGCGCGGCTCGCCTCGCCTGTCATTATCGATGGCCGCAACCTCTACAACCCCGCCCACATGGAGGCACTCGGTATCGAGTACTACGGTATCGGACGCGGCCGTTCTGTCAGGCTCAGCTGAGTAGAGGAGGCCAACTCGTGTTAGCGCCGTCTAATCCGCTGACACTATGAAGCAGGCGTGCTGGGCAAAACCAAGCAAGCCTCATTGCATTGAGCTACACGGCAATGCGCAGATAAACGTTCTTCTGAAATACCCCATGCGGTCGCAAATACGGCAGAATTGGCGTCGATTCAGTACACTGGGTTCCCAGCTTTAAGCTCAACAATGAGTGAACTCATCGGGGAATTCCCCAGCAAATATCTTAGTGGAGCCAAACCGTGGCGCAATACGTCTACACCATGAACCGGGTGGGGAAAATCGTCCCACCCAAAAAAGAAATTCTGAAGGATATCTCCCTGTCTTTCTTCCCGGGCGCCAAAATCGGCGTGCTGGGATTAAACGGCGCCGGCAAATCCACGCTCTTAAAAATCATGGCCGGTATTGACACCGACATACTGGGTGAAGCGCGCCCACAGGCGGATATCAAGATCGGCTATCTCTCTCAGGAACCGCAGCTCGACTCCAACAAAAATGTGCGCGGTAACGTGGAGGAAGGCGTGCAGGAAGCGATCGACGCGCTCGCTGGTCTGGAACAACTCTACGCCGACTACGCAGAGCCCGACGCCGATTTTGATGCGTTGGCCAAAGAGCAGGCCAGACTTGAGGACATCATTCAGGCAAAGGACGCACACAATCTCGATACGCGGCTCGACATCGCCGCCAATGCCCTGCGGCTCCCGCCCTGGGAGGCGAATGTCGACCTACTCTCCGGCGGCGAGCGCCGGCGAGTGGCGCTCGCGCGACTGCTACTTTCGGAGCCGGACATGTTGCTCCTCGACGAGCCCACAAACCACCTCGACGCCGAATCAGTAGCATGGCTTGAGCATTTTTTGGAGGATTTCCCGGGCACGGTAGTGGCCATTACCCACGACCGATACTTTCTCGACAACGCGGCCGGCTGGATTCTGGAGCTGGATCGCGGCCGCGGTATTCCCTATGAGGGGAACTACTCAGCCTGGTTGGAGACCAAGGAAAAGCGTTTAGAGCAGGAACAACGCCAGGAAGCGTCGCATCAGAAGGCCATCAAGGCCGAGCTGGAATGGGTGCGCTCCAACCCCAAGGGACGTCAGGCCAAAAACAAGGCGAGACTGCAACGTTTTGAGGAGCTCAACTCTCAGGAGTTTCAGACTCGTAATGAAACGAACGAAATCTACATTCCACCGGGTGCAAGGCTGGGTGACAAGGTGATCGAAGTGAGCGGCTTACGAAAAACCTTTGATGACCGGCTACTCTTCGAAGATGTCAGCTTCGTCGTCCCCAAAGGCAGTATCGTCGGCATTATTGGTGCCAACGGTATGGGCAAATCGACGCTGTTTCGAATCCTCATGGGGCTGGAAACACCTGATGGTGGCGACGTGACCGTCGGCGACACGGTGGAACTTGGCTACGTCGATCAATCCCGGGATGATCTCGATGGCAGCAAGACCGTCTGGGAAGAAGTATCGGATGGTCTCGATATTATTCGGATCGGCAATTACGAAGTGCCCTCTCGCTCCTACGTCGGCCGCTTCAATTTCAAAGGGTCCGATCAGCAAAAATTTGTCAAAGATCTGTCTGGTGGAGAGCGCAACCGCCTGCATCTGGCCAAACTCCTGAAACAAGGGGCCAATGTGCTACTGCTCGATGAACCCACCAATGACCTCGACGTGGAAACGTTGCGTGCGCTCGAAGAAGCGCTGTTGGCCTTTCCGGGTTCCGCGATGGTGATTTCCCACGATCGATGGTTTCTCGACCGGATCGCCACGCACATTCTTGCCTATGAGGATGATGGGAATGTGGTGTTCCACGAGGGGAACTACTCAGAGTATGAGGAAGACCACCGACAGCGTGTGGGTGCAGATGCTGCAATCCCCAGCCGGGTGAAACACCGCAAACTCAAGTAGAGCTCAGTCGGGTTGGAGCCTAAGCACATCCGCCACATCACAACGGCCTTTGACTGCGAGATGGAGACACCCCAAGACCGCGGCCACCTCGACCCAGATACGACTTAAAAAACCGGAGTGAGATCGTTGGGGGCACCGCTCACGGGCAGGCCTCTAACGCCTCGGCGAGGCGCGTCACGGGAATCACCTTAAGACCGGATATGGCTTTTTTGGGCGCATTTGCCTTGGGCACAATGGCGAGCTTGAAACCATGCTTGGCCGCCTCCGACAAGCGCTCCTGTCCACTGGCCACGGGTCGAATTTCCCCCGACAGGCCCACCTCACCAAAAACCACCCAGTCCCGCGGCAAGGGTCGGTCCCGAAGACTCGATACCACCGCGAGCAGCAGTGCCAAATCCGCCGAGGTCTCCATCACCCGGACACCGCCGACAACATTGGCAAATACATCCTGATCGCCGACCTGAATTCCACCGTGACGATGCAGCACCGCCAGCAACATTGCCAGCCGATTCTGCTCAAAACCCACCGTGACGCGACGGGGATTACCCAGAGAACTGTCATCGACCAGCGCCTGTATCTCAACGAGTAACGGCCGAGTGCCCTCCCAGACCACAACAACGGTGGTACCGGGGGCCGTATGTTCCGAACGGTCGAGGAAAATGGCGGAGGGATTAGTCACTTCGCGCATACCGGTGTCGGTCATGGCGAAAATACCGAGTTCATTGACCGCGCCGAAACGATTCTTCTGGCCGCGCAACGTCCGGTATCGGGAATCGTGGTCGCCCTCGAGCAGAATGGAGCAGTCGATCATGTGTTCGAGCACCTTGGGGCCGGCAAGACTGCCATCTTTCGTCACGTGGCCCACCAAGATCAGCACGGTACCGGTCTGCTTCGCATAGCGCGTCAGCTGTGCCGCGCAGTCTCGCACCTGCGACACACTGCCCGGAGCCGACGTCAGCGTCTCGCTGTGGACCACCTGAATCGAGTCGACCACCAAGATTTTGGGCTTCAGGGATTCCGCCGAGGAGAGAATGACATCAACATCTGTCTCCGCCATCAGCTGCAGTTGATCAGTGGGCAGGCTGAGACGATTGGCGCGCATCGCAATTTGCTCGGGAGATTCCTCCCCGGTGACATACAGCGCAGAGTGTTCCGAAGCAAGGCGGCAGAGCGTTTGCAAAAGAAGTGTGCTTTTCCCCGCTCCGGGGTGGCCGCCAATCAGTATGCTGGAGCCGGGTATGAAACCGCCTCCCAATACCCGATCAAACTCATCAAAACCCGAGCTCAGGCGCGGCAAATCCACCACGGCGACCTCCTCGAGGCGCTTCACGGTGGCCACACTGCCCGCGAAACCGGTCCGACCCGCCGGACGCATAGCTGAGGATTTTCCCGCAGGCGCGCTGAGGCGAATTTCCGACAGGGTATTCCATGCGTGACACTCGCCGCACTGACCCTGCCACTTGGGGAAATCTGCCCCACAGTCATTGCAGACAAATGCGGTTTTTGCCTTCGCCACGCGAAACTCTCCGGAAACTGATGGTAATTGCTGTATTGGTAGAGCTAAGTCGGTATCCTATCAGACCGCTTGCCCTGCACCGCATCATAATGCCATCCGCTTCACTCATTCCCGACCGACAGCTGACCTTCTCTCCCGAACTGGCCGAGATCATCGGGCTTGAGGAGGCAGTCTTGCTTCAAGAGCTTGGCGCACAATTGACCCACCGCGATGAGTGGACCACGCTGTCCCTGACGGCTCTCCAGCGAAACCTCTCTTTCTGGTCTGTAGACCACATTGCGCTGCTGATCGATAAGTTGGTGACACTGGGAATCGTTCATCAAACTCCCGGCGGTAATGCTGATACGGTCATTCTGAGCGCAGCCGCCGCAGCCAGTGGCATACAGCAAGCCACGGATGTGCCACCTCACCGCGTAGCCGGAACGCCAGGCAGCCTCTGGCAACCTAGCGATGCATTACAGGAGCTACTGGTGCTCAATCATGGCATTCCAAGAACTTTCGTCGACAATGCCAAAGCGCAGTTTGTCCCGGCTCCAGGGAGTGAAGTCGACACCCAATTTCGCCAATACATTTTGGGACGCTGGCGCGACACGCAGCGGATCGAGGCCCGACAGCAGTCATCGCGCTCGTTTGAAATTGCGACCCCAGCACCATTCGGTCGGGACTGGACGCCTAGTCAGGATGCTCTCGAGATACTGGAGCAGGCCGGTATTGATATCGTATTCGCCGAGTCAGTACGGTCCGAATTCATCCTTTATTGGACTGAGCGCGGCGGTCCGCCCAAGGAAGTGAACAGTCGTTTTGTTGAACACGTGCGCCGGCGCTGGCTTAAGCACACGAGCCAGATTCACCACAGTACGGAACCCACGCGCATCCCCCGTAACTGGCAGCCGGATATATCAGTTTATGAAACACTGCGCCTCGCCGGCATTGATGAGCAGGATGCGCGGGCACTGCTGCCCGAATTTGTGATGTACTGGAGCGACAGCAACGAGGTTCACACCTCGTGGAATAGTAAATTCCTGCAGCACGCCAAACGCCAATGTCGCGGCGCAGGATTTGGAGATCAGAATGGCGGAGAAAAAGGACGCGGCAGCGCTGGCGGAAGCCATCGTTCAAAAGACCGAAGTCTCAGCGACGACCTCACCGACACCAGCTGGGCTAACTGACAGATCCGAGTCACCGGATTCGCAGCTGGTTGAAGCCATTAACCAGGTTTTTGCGCTATTTCGGCTTAACTACCACAATCAATACTACGCGGCCTGGTCAGACGCCGAGCAGGTGAAGCAGGTCAAACGGCTCTGGCTGGAAGCCCTCGATGCCTATCCGACCGCCGTGATATTACGCGCCGCCCAGCACGCGATCGAGCATAGCGACTATTTGCCTACTTTGAATCGGATGATTGAGGCTTGCCGACATTGTTTGAGTGATCTCGGACTGCCCGCTCCTTACGACGCTTATCGAGAGGCCTGCCTGGCACCGTCACCCAAAACCGATGCGGCCTGGCGACACCCCGCAGTCTATTTGGCAGGACGCGACAGTGACTGGTTTTTTCTGGCTAATGAACCGGAGTCTAGGACTTGGCCTGTTTATCGTGACCACTATGAGCGATGGGTCAGCCGGGCGGCCCGGGGAGAGCCACTAGAAGGTCCCGAGCGCGTTGCGCTGGCAGCGCCAGATGAAGAACTGCTCAGCAAAGACGAGCAGGTTACCCATCTCTCGAGACTGAGAAAAGAACTGGGCCTCTGAGCGATCGTCGAGTCAGCTGCTAGCTAGCCACGCCTCGATGACCTCGCGAAGATCTTGCGCCTGCGCCATCAAAATCTGATGTTTGATTGTCATCACTGGCGCATCTGCCTCGGCACAGGCCTGCTCAAGCTCACGCGCTGCTGCAGAAAGCATCCGCGCATGCAGATTGGCACTTGTGCCCTTTATGCGGTGAGCGAGCAACCGCAGCGCCTCTGCGTCGCCAGCAGCGACCACCTCCTGACTTGACGCGAGATCCGCGGCCAGTTCTTCGATAAACGCAGACAGCAAGGTGGTGACGATCCGCCTGTCCCCCCCCAGCATGTCGAGTAATGCAGTGAAGTCGATGGGCGCAACAGGTTGATTCATGGGTGCCAGCTCTCAGGCACGCCCGGCGGCCTGTGCCGCGGGGACCGAGGCTAGATCAATAGCCCGCATAGTCGTCACGGGCGAGATTCTCAAAACGCGTGAATTCCCCCTGAAAGGCCAGCCGGCACGTGCCAATAGGGCCATTTCTTTGCTTGCCAATGATGATCTCTGCGACGCCTTTTTCCGGTGAGTCTTCGTGGTACACCTCGTCGCGGTAAATAAACATGACCACATCAGCATCCTGCTCAATGGCGCCGGATTCGCGGAGATCAGAATTCACAGGGCGTTTGTTGGGACGCTGCTCCAGCGCGCGATTCAGCTGCGAGAGCGCCACCACCGGGCAACGGAACTCCTTGGCAATAGCCTTCAGGTTACGGGAAATTTCCGAGATCTCAGCCGTCCGGCCGTCCGCCGCTCCGGCAACACGCATGAGCTGCAGGTAATCAACCATGATCATAGCGAGATCACCGTGTTCTCGAGACAGCCTGCGCGCTCTGGCCCTGATTTCCGTGGGGGTGAGTGCAGGCGTGTCATCGATAAAGATCGTGGTGTCCTTAAGCTTCGCCATGGCCGCCGACAGTTTTGGCCAGTCATCCTGCTGCAGCTTGCCTGTGCGCAGTCGGGACTGATCGATCTTGCCGAGCGATGACATCATTCTGACCACCAGCTGCTCAGCAGGCATCTCCATCGAGAAAACCAAAATGGGCTTGTCGGTATTGGCCGCCGCATTTTCAACCAGATTCATAGCAAAACTGGTTTTACCCATAGAAGGGCGCCCCGCGACGATGACCAGGTCGGAGGGCTGCAGACCCGACGTTTTTTTATCCAGATCAAGAAAGCCAGTGGTAAGGCCCGTGATATCGCCGCCTGTATTGTAGAGTTCCTCAATGCGCTCGAGCGCACCGGTCAGCAGCGGCGCCATACCGCGAGGTCCACCGGACTTAGGACCGCTCTCTGACACCGTCATAATGAGTCGCTCGGCCTCATCAACCAGCTCTTCGGCACTGCGGCCCTCGGGGTTGAACCCCGCCGTCGCAATATCCTGAGCAGCGCCAATCAATTTGCGCAGCAGGGCCCGTTCGCGCACTGCACGAGCGTAGGCACTGACATTGGCAGCAGTCGGCGTCTGCTCGACGAGATCCGCGAGATAGGTATGCCCCCCCGCGGCATCGAGCTCGCCGGTGGCAAGCAATCGATCGGCGACGGTAATGACATCGATAGGTTCGTTGCGGTCAACCAGAATGGCAATCTGGCGAAAAATCGCCCGGTGTTCCGGCCGGTAAAAATCGCTGGCATCCACCAGCTCGGCAATAGCATCCCAGCTCTCGGGCGCCAATAAAATACCGCCAATGACCGAGCGCTCGGCTTCGACCGACTGGGGTTGCATGCGGATCCGGGAAATATCCGGATCCTGAGATTTAACCGACTCCAAGGTGCCGCCTTGTCTTGTGCCTATTCGACCGGGTGGGGATCGCAGAGAGCCGATGCCCAATGCCCGCCGGGCCGACTAGATTACCTGCGACAGATGCGATCCGCCAGCAAGTATCCGCCAAACTGGCAGAAGTCCCGCGAGGCAACAAGCAGGTGGGTAGACAGCGGGGCGAAACTGCCCCGCCAACGATTATTCGGCGACGATATGGATCGCCACAGAGGTCGATACCTCTGCATGAACCTGAATCATGATTTCAAACTCGCCGAGCTCGCGAATCACACCTTCGGGCAGGCGCACCTCGGCTTTATCCACCTCACACCCAGCGGCGATGAGCGCCTCGGCAATGTCGCGGGTTCCCACGGAACCGAACAACTTACCCTCCTCACCTGCCGTGGCGGCAATTTCGACGGCACCGAGCGCAGCCAGCGCCTCGCCTCGAGCCTGCGCCGTGGCCAGCGTTTCCGCGGCTGTCGCTTCCAGCTCGGCTCGCCGTGCTTCGAATTTGGCGACATTATCTTGCGTCGCCGGAACAGCTTTACCCTGCGGGATCAGGAAATTTCGGCCGTAACCGGGCTTGACATCAACCTTGTCGCCCAGAATACCGAGATTGCCAATGTTTTCGAGCAAAATGACTTCCATCGTTTTTTCCTCTGCTGACCGAGTAATCGGCCGACTGCTATCAATGCTTGCTCTCCGGGTTAAACCCCGTCAGAGCCCTTGCCAGTAGGACCCGCCCATCTGGCCCTAAAATCAACGAATGCGTCGATCACAACGCACCCCACCCACACCCACTTCACTGGATCGAGCACGATCCATAACACGTACATGAGGGTCAGCCAACTGACCCCTTTGCCTGCATGGGCCGCATAGGCATGCACCAGTGCAAACCCGACCATCGTCAACGGCAACACTGCCGCCGCACTCCAGACCATCCAGTCTGGCCCCAACCACCACAGGATGGCGGCCAATCCTGCCATCGCCACCACCGCACCCTTGGGCAACCGTAACGCCCGAAACTCTTCTCCAAAGCCCCCCGGGTTATAGAGGGCCGCCTGCCAGTAACGTCCCAACAACAGGCTCAATAGTGCGATGACCGCACTCCCCGTCGCCAGCAGCGCTGCAACCTGCGGGACCGCCAGCGCGTTGAACACCAGCTCTTGTGATCCCTCCTGCTGAAGATCTTCCTTCAGCTGGGCGAGGGCCTGGTTAAAGGTAGCCACCAGATCCTCTAAAAAAACACCATTCAATAGTGTCAGTGCCAAGCCGCTCAGCATTGCCAACGGCACGCTGGCCATCACCGTTAGAGAGAGATTCACACTCTCTCTCAGAACGACCGCCAAACCATAGGTTCCCAGCAGCAACATGGCACTACCGGTGTCACCCGTCATGGCGGTGATCACAGCCGCGGGCAAAAACGCCCACAGTACCAACCAGCCGCCGGAGGCCGTCCCCTTTCTCAGGGTCACCAGTGCAATCGCTGCCGCACTGATCCAGCCAAATAACAGACTACCCGACCCCAATACTGCGATGCCGAGCGCCTGCCACCGGCCGCGCATGATAAATTCAGCGAGGCCGCGCATCATTAACGCTCAGTTATGAGCGTCGGTGTAAGGCAGCAGGGCAAGGTAACGTGAACGCTTGACCGCAGTCGCCAACTGGCGCTGATACTTTGCTTTCGTGCCGGTTATGCGGCTCGGCACAATCTTGCCGGTCTCTGAAACGTACTGCTTCAGCGTCTCCAGATCCTTATAGTCAATCTCGGTGACGCCTTCGGCAGTGAAACGACAAAACTTTCTACGTCGAAAAAATCGTGACATGGCTTATTCCTCGCTGGCTTCTTCGGTGGGTGCTGCTGGCTCTTCCGCCACCTCAGCAGGCGCTGCTTCCTCAGCAGACTCCTCTTTTGTCTCGGACGACGCCCGGCGCGAGTCATTGTCCTGGCGCTCCTGATATCGCGCCTTGCGCTCCTTGTCCTCGCGCTCGGCTTTCATGATCAGCGACTCTTCGAGCACCGCCTCATCGCGACGAATCACAAGATTACGAATAACAGCGTCGTTATAGCGGAACGTCGTAGTCAGCTCTTCCATCGCTTCGTTGGAGGCTTCGACATTCATCAGCACGTAGTGTGCTTTGTGGATTTTATTGATGTGGTAGGCCAACTGGCGTCGACCCCAATCTTCCAGACGATGCACGGTACCGCCATCTTTGGTGATGACGTTGCTGTAACGCTCAATCATTCCGGGAACTTGTTCAGACTGATCCGGATGGACCATGAACACAACTTCGTAGTGTCGCACTCGCGTACTCCCTATGGTTTAAAGCCACCCGTCAAGCGGTGTAGCAAGGAGGATGGGCCTGTCTAGCGCCCGACCAAATTTTGAGGTGCGGAGTCTACAAAGCCCTTTCCCGCTTTGCAACGGGCAAGTTTGGCATTGGACTCGGTCAGCCTCTGACGACTAGGCGCCTCGCTGTCGCAGGGCTTCAAACAAACAAATACCGGCTGCCACCGAAACATTGAGACTTGAAACCGACCCCGCCATCGGCAGCTTGACCGTGAAATCGCAAAGATCGCGAGTCAGGCGCCGCATACCTGCCCCTTCAGAACCCAGCACCAGTGCACAGGGCCCGGTCAGATCCCGCTCATACACGGTCTCTGCCGCATCACCGGCCGTGCCAATAATCCAGACCCCTGCCTGTTTGAGTGCTTCAATCGTCCTAGCAAGATTGGTGACCCGGACCCAGGGCACCGCCTCGGCCGCGCCACTCGCCACTTTTCGCACGATATCAGTGACATCTGCGCTCTTGTCTTTGGGGAAAATCACCGCGGTCACCCCCGCAGCATCGGCACTGCGCAAGCACGCGCCCAGATTATGTGGGTCAGTGACGCCATCCAGAATCAACAGCAGGGGAGACAGCGCCTCGGCGACCCGCTCCAAAAGATCGGCCTCGCTGATCATACCTGCCGCTTCGTGCTGCGCTCCCGGATGGAGCACCGCCACAACGCCCTGGTGGCGCCCGCCGACTCGCGTATCCAGCTCCGACTTGCCGCAAGACACCACGGCGACCCCCTGATTGCGGGCCAGCTCACAAATCGCCTGCATGCGCTTGTCCCGGCGATCGCTCTGCACCTGTAGCGTAGCGATCCGACTCGGCTCGCGGCGGATCAAACTCTCAACGGCGTGATAGCCAAATACCGTGTCGGTCATCGGTCAGCGTTTGTTTTTTCGCGCCGGGCCCCGCTTTGCAGACGGCGCTTTACCTGACTTTGCGGACTTTTTCGGCTTCGACGGCTTAGCAGACCGGGATCCCTTGGAGGCGTTAGAAGCATCTTTAGTCCCTTTACCGGCTCCGCCTTTTGCGCTTCGGCGAGCCTCTGTTTTACCGCGCTTTGAACTGCTTTTAGCATCTGAGTGTGCGGATCTGCGAGACCCCTTGCCCTTTGAGGGTGGCGAGCCCGCGAGCTCCAGATCAATCTTACGGTCATCGAGATCCACGCGAGCGACCCTGACAGTCACCGCACCACCCAGCTGAAAGACCTGCCGGGTTCGCTCTCCAATCAAGCGTTGCTTGACCTGATCAAAGTGGTAGTAATCGCCAGGCAATGCGCTCACATGCATCAAGCCCTCTATATATAAGTCACTCAACTGTACGAAAACACCGAAGTTGGTTACCGCAGCAATCACCCCGTCAAATTCCTCATCGATTCTGTCTTTGAGAAACTCGCACTTTAGCCAAGCGTCGACTTCCCGGGTCGCATCATCGGCACGACGCTCGGTCATCGAGCACTGCTCGCCCAACGCTACCATCGCACCCGTATCATAAGGGTAGATTTTTTCGCGCTTGATCACGCTGGCGCCCTTCACTCGCTGGATATGGGCGCCTTTGTCGCGGCCACGGATCGCCGCACGAATTGCGCGATGTACCAGCAGGTCGGGGTAACGCCTAATAGGCGAAGTGAAATGTGCATACGCCTCGTAGTGGAGGCCAAAGTGGCCAGCATTTTCGGGCTGATAAACCGCCTGCGAAAGCGATCGCAACAGCATGGTCTGCACAATATGGGCATCCTCTCGGCCTTCCACAGCACCCAACAGTGACTGGTAGTGTTCAGGTGTGGGCTTGAGCCCACCCGGCAGGTCTAGCGACAGTTCACCCAGAAATGCCCGGAGATTTTCGAGCTTCTCGGCACTGGGGCCCTCGTGCACCCGGAACAAGGCCGGCTGCTCAAGACCGTCGAGAAACTGCGCTGTCGCCACATTGGCAATCAACATGCACTCTTCAATCAGCTTGTGGGCATCGTTGCGGTGTACCGGCTCGATTGCCTGAATTTTCCGCTGCTCATCAAAAAGAATGCGCGTCTCTTGGGTGTCAAAATCCAGCGCGCCACGCCGCTCTCTGGCACCTCGTAATACTGCATAAAGCGTGTGCAACCGGCTGAGCTCCTCTCCTCGCTCGGCGGGCACATGCGGACTCCAGCCTTGCTCTATCACCTCACCCACATCGGTATAGGTGAGACGGGCGTGAGAGTGGATTACCGCCTCATAAAAACAGTAGTCCTGAAGCTCGCCGCTGCGGCCTATTTGCATGTCACAAACCATGGCGAGGCGATCGACTTCGGGCTTTAGCGAGCACAGACCGTTAGAAAGCACCTCGGGAAACATCGGCACGACCCGCTCGGGAAAGTACACCGAATTGCCCCTGATGCTCGCTTCCTCGTCGAGGGCCGAGCCAACCGGCACGTAATGCGAGACATCTGCGATCGCCACCCGAAGCTGGAATCCGCTCTTGTTCTCCTCGCACCAGACCGCGTCGTCAAAGTCTCTAGCATCCTCCCCGTCGATGGTGACAAACGGCGTGTCCCGCAGATCGACCCGATGCGCTTTATCGACCTCGGCGGGCGCTTCATCGAGCGCACCGGCCTCGCGCAACACCTCGTCAGGCCACTCCCACGGAATACCGTGGGCGCGGATCGCTACATCAATCTCAAGCCCCGGATCCAGATGGTCACCAAGCACCTCTTCGACCTCTCCCTTGGCACCCAGCTTGGCCGAGGGATAATCGGTCAGCGTTACCGAGACAAGCTGGCCATGGCGAGCGCCACCCTTAGCCTTGGGAGGAATCAAAATGTGATTGCGGATGCGAGTATTGTGCGGAAGTAGAAACCCAATGCCGCTCTCTTCCATATAGCGGCCAACCACCTTGGTATGAGCTCGCGTGAGCACCTCAACAATTTGGCCTTCTGACCGGCCACGGCGATCCAGCCCGGCCACCGCTACCAGCACTTCGTCACCATCAAATACCTGATACATCTCGCGAGCCGACAAAAAGAGATCGTCACCCCCCTCTAGCGGGCGCGCAAAGCCGTAACCGTCGCGGTGCCCCATGATCCGGCATCGCAGTAAGTCCATCCGCTTAGGCACCCCGTAGGCACCGCGTCTGCCAGAGATAATCTGCCCTTCTCGCTGCATGGCGCGCAGCCGCTTAGCCAGCGCGTCCAGGTCACGTTCCTCACTTAGCCCCAATTGCTCCGCAATACCGCCAAACGCCAACGGTGCATCGGCGGCTTCCAATACAGTCAGAATGACTTCGCGACTGGGAATCGGGTGCGTATAGCGGTCTCGTTCCCGAGCGGCATGGGGGTCAGGGTTGGATTGTGGGGTATTGTTTTTGCGGCGTGGCGCCAAAAGAAAGTCCAATGGCTGGAATCAGCCGGCGGGAAATCAGTCCGCATTATAAACCGTAAATACCGCTCAGACTGCGCGCGTTTTGAGGGACCATAAGGCAGGGGAGAAATTGACAGGCAGGGGTCGAGGCAGTAGTCTGCGCGGCCTCTGATGAATCAGAGATTTCCCGCTGCCCAGGTGGTGAAATTGGTAGACACGCTAGCTTCAGGTGCTAGTGCTCGCAAGGGCGTGGAGGTTCAAGTCCTCTCCTGGGCACCATCTTCCTTTTCCTGATGCTCCACGCTTTCCAGACGCTCACGATGCTTATCTCTAGCCAACGCCTGCATGTCTGCCACCGCATCACTCTCGTCCACGATCTCTCTGCCCAACAGCGTTTCGATCGCATCCTCCAACGTCACGATGCCCGCGGTTTGACCAAATTCGTCTTCAACTAAGAATAGATGCGCTTGCTCGCTAATAAAGCGGTCTAACAATCTGTAGACAGGCAGCTCTTCTGGCACGCGGGCAACCTGTTGGGCAAAACTGGCGATAGGCTCAGCGCCTTTACCCTCCCGCTCGGCCTCGAAAAGATCTACACGGATCACTTTGCCCGTTACGTTGTCGGTAGAGTCTCGGTAGATCGGCACGCGGGTAAACTGGCGGGTAGCGTCGATATTTAACGCCTCTGAAACCGTGGTCGACTCCTCCAGCATATGTACCACGGTTCTCGGCGTCAGAATCTCATGGGTTTGGGTTTCATTCAGCTGAAGAAGATTCACCAGATAATCATTCTCCTGCGCTTTCAACGCACCGTCTTTGCGCCCCAGAGAGGCGAGCGCCACAATCTCCTCACGGGTGATTTCGTCTTTATGGTCCTTGCCAAGCAGCTTTGTCAGACGTGTCGACACCCACACCAAAGGATAGACAAGGCGAACCAGCCAGCTGATCGTCAACGCGGCAGGCACCGCCAATTGCCGCCAATAATTCGCACCCAGCGTTTTCGGAATAATCTCCGAAAAATACAGAATCGCCAGCGTCAGCAATACAGCGATAAGTGTCTCTGCCTCTGGACCGAAGACTCGCAGGGCCTGCGCACCGACGCCCGCAGCGCCCATGGTGTGGGCAAAGGTATTGAGAATCAGGATGCTGGAGAGGGACTCATCGAGGCGGTCTCTGACGACTTGAATCGCCCGACCTGACTTGGGACGCTCCTGAATCAATTGCTCAAGATAACTGGGTGTAATAGACAAAAGCACCGCTTCGAGCACCGAGCAAAGAAACGAGATGCCAATGGCGATGGCAAGATAAGTCAGCAATAACGTCACGGCTTGATCGCTGTCGGAGTTGTCGAATCGCTCGTAGTCACTCGCGCACTCTTGATGGCATTCAGGCAGTCAGTGTAACGA
The DNA here is from genome assembly GCA_938085095.1 of uncultured Luminiphilus sp. Taxonomy (GTDB): domain Bacteria; phylum Pseudomonadota; class Gammaproteobacteria; order Pseudomonadales; family Halieaceae; genus Luminiphilus. The sequence continues at coordinate 15,313 of CALKEI010000068.1, forward strand.
GACCCCCGTGTGTTTTCGACGTTGTGCTTTTTGAAAAGACGGGGCTCGGCCTGCGACAACATAAAACCGCAGCCCGCATCGAATCCCTGCGCCGACAACCCTGATCCAGGGCTCTTAATCCCCGCCGAACGCGCTCAGCCGGACGTCGACCTCGCACCAATGCGGCGCGCTCCCCGAAAAATATGCTACCTGTGGTGCAAACTGGGTTTGGTCATCGAAAGTCATGGCGTTCACCGACGCGACACCTAAGGCATCGGATTGCACCATGATCTGGGTGCCGCAGGTCTTACAAAAGTGACGAATCACTTCCCGGCCCGACCCCGGATCATAGGAAAAGGGGGTCAGCTCTCCCCTCACCAGTCGAAAATCTGACGGCGCCACCGCGTAAGATGTCCAGTGGGAGGTGCCACCAACGGTTTGGCAATCGGTGCAGTAACATAAGCCCTGCATCTGTGACTCGGCGAGCAGCTCGTACTGCACCGCTTTACAAAAACACGCTCCCGTTATCATCGCAACCTCATTCCCGTTTGGGTGATCATTATCGAGCCGCCGCGCCGCTTGCTCAGCAACACACTAGGCACCAAAGAGCACCCCGTGCATGACGCGTCCTGGCCACAACGTCAATACGCCTGTCACTAATAGAGCCAGCACATAAAGACTCAGCATCCAGATTTTATGCTGCACGATATTACCCTTTCGGGCGAAGTAGATTGCCATCGATAAAGAAAACAGCGTCCAGACACTGAGCAAATGGATAGGGCTGAATGCCCCCCAAAACCGGATTTCACTGATCAGAAACGAGGAGCACGCCACATAGACCATCAAGCTCACCCAGGACCAACCGAGCACGCGATGGCGTCTGGTGCCTTTTGCCGACGCGAGCTGACTTCCCCCTACCAGCACGGCCAGCAGTGCCACCAACGCATGGCTAGGGATGGGACTCACCTGACTCAGCAATAGGTCCATACCCGCCCCCTTCAAAATCAGGGTTTTTCAGGCGGGTCGCTATCCTCAGGGCGACTCGGCGGCTCAGGGCGTTTTGACACCATCCAGCGATTAATCAAAATCATGCAGCCTGTGACAACCACTACGAAGCTCAACGTAATCAGCATAAATAGCATCGTGATCTGTCCTCAGTCGACGGTGCGTTTCAACCACATCCATTGTGCCAGCACAACGACGACAAACGCGGCAAGAAATGCCGCGTGGAAACTTTGCACTAACGGCGCATCGAGCGAATCCACAAACGGATCACCGACGGGCAGCCGACGCAGAAAATCGGTAATGGCGGGCACAAGGTGAAACAACACGGTGGCCGTGTATGCGCCGGTCTGCAAATACACCGACCACTTACCAAAAGGCTTCAATGTCTCCAGCAGATAGCCCGCCAAAAGCGCCGTCAGGGTGAGCACTGCCAAAATATGCCCCACGCCAAAGCCGCCTTGGTTGTAGATGGCCAGGGCCGAACCCGCGACCACCAGCGTGATCAAAAGGTAAGCACGACCCGAAGCATCTGATGAACGAATAATCTTGTGCTGGTAGAGCGTGGAGGCGGCCA
>CALKEI010000069.1 GCA_938085095.1 uncultured Luminiphilus sp.
TCTCTGCGAAGTGCCTCGTGCAAGAGGTGGGTCGCCGAATGATTGAGGCGAACGCGTTCCCGAAGGTCGGAATCGATATGAGCATCGACCGTATCTCCCACCTTCAGTGCACCAGCCGTCATCGACACGTGGTGTAAATGATGGCCCTGCGCTTTGGTGGTGTCGGCCACGTCTGCCGTGCTGTGTCCTACCATCAGCCGACCGCAATCCCCTACTTGGCCCCCGCTCTCACCGTAAAAGGGCGTGCGATCCAGAATCACGACGCCCGATTGCTCTGCCTCCAATGTTTCGGTGCTATTACCGTCGACCAGAATTGCCAAAACCTTGCCCTGTGCCGCATCGGTGTCGTAGCCCAAAAACTCGGTCTCGCCGCCGACATTCAGGCTTTGGCTGTAGTCCACCTTGAAGCCCGCATGATCCTGCGAGCGCTGACGCTGGGTGGTCATGGCCGCCTCGTAGCCATCAAGATCCAGATCTAATCCACGCTCACGCGCGATGTCGTTGGTCAGGTCAACCGGGAATCCGTAGGTGTCGTAGAGTTTAAAAATAACATCGCCAGGGATCGTTTTATTCTCGATCTTCTGCAGTGACTCTTCGAGAATCGTCATGCCGTTTTCGAGTGTGCGCGCAAATTGCTCCTCTTCTGCCTGCAGGGCGGCAGTAATCGCAGGCTGCTGTTCGACCAACTGTGGGTAGGCTTGCCCCATCTGGGTGACCAGCTCAGGCACCAGCGCAGCAAAAAAGGGCGCCCGGGCACCCAGCTTGTTGCCGTGGCGGATCGCGCGACGAATGATGCGCCGCAGCACATAACCTCTGCCCTCGTTACCCGGTAACACGCCATCGGCAATGAGGAATGCGGTCGAGCGCAGGTGATCGGCGATCACTCGCAGCGATTTATCGTCGGTATCGGCAATATTGAGTCGCGCTGCCACCGTCGCAATCAGCGCGGTAAATAGGTCTATTTCGTAGTTGGAATGCACATCCTGCAGTACCGCCGCAATGCGCTCAAGGCCCATGCCCGTGTCGACAGAGGGCGCTGGCAGCGGGTGCAGTTCACCCTTAGCGTCGCGGTTATATTGCATGAACACTAGATTCCAGATTTCGATATACCGATCGAGATCGTCGTCCTCACTCCCGGGTGGACCACCCGGTACATGGGGCCCGTGGTCGTAAAAAAGTTCGGAGCACGGGCCACAGGGGCCGGTATCGCCCATCTGCCAAAAGTTATCCTCGTCAAGCCGCGAGAGCCGCGCTGGATCCACACCGATTTCATCTACCCAGATCCGAGCGGCCTCGTCGTCGCTGATGTGCACGGTCACCCACAGCCGCTCAGGTGGCAGCTGCAAAGTCTGCGTCAGAAATTCCCAGGCGAACTGGATGGCCTCGCGCTTAAAATAATCACCGAAACTGAAATTACCCAGCATTTCGAAAAAAGTGTGGTGCCGCGCGGTATATCCCACATTCTCGAGGTCGTTATGCTTTCCACCAGCTCGAACGCACTTTTGAGCCGTCACTGCTCGCTGATAGGGCCGCTGCTCTATGCCAAGAAACGTTTCCTTGAACTGATTCATGCCCGCATTGGTAAATAGCAGGGTTGGATCATCCGCAGGCACCAGCGAGCTAGAGTCCACCCGAGCGTGTCCCTGAGCCTCAAAGTAACCGAGGAATGCTTCGCGAATATCAGCGGTTTTCATGGAAAGTTCTCTTACTTGTGTTGCGCTTGAGGGACTGGTCTGTGATCAATTCAGATCGGCAGACAACTGGCCTTCGGTCATGTTGCGCCCCGCCAGAATGTGCAGATGAAGGTGGAAAACAGTTTGCCCACCTCCCTCGCCATTATTAATCACTAGCCGGAACGCATCGCCGACACCTAAATCTTCGGCCACGCGACCCGCAACCAACAACAAATGCCCCAATAGGGCCTGGTCATCGGGATCCGCGTCCACCAGACGCGGGATGGGTTTTCGCGGGATGATCAGCACATGGGTTGGAGCCTGTGGATTGATATCCCGGATCACCACGCAGTGCTCATCCTCAAACAAAAAATCGGATGGAATCTCGCCACGAGTGATCTTGCCAAAAATCGTATCTGTCATGGCTGTATTGTCAGTCCAGTTTCTCGTCAGTGGTGAGGGCGCGGGCTTCCTCTTCCAACATCACAGGAATACCATCGCGCACCGGATAGGCCAAACCACTCGCCTTGCACAGTAACTCCTGCTTCTCTTCGTCGTAGACCAACGGCGCCTTACTAACCGGGCACACAAGGATATTTAGCAGCTTGGGGTCCAGCACTATTGTGTCCTATGAGTTAAAACGCCGAGTATAAGGCCTCTGCGTCAAGAGAGCACCGAAGAATCCGCTAACAACAGCTTGATGTAACGGCACCGCAGCGCTCACTCGGGCATGGGCGGAACCAGAAGCTGCGGATCGATACGTTGATTAAACCAACTCATCCGCCAATCCAGATGGGGCCCGGTGGCCCTACCCGTCGCGCCAATCGCGCCGATCAGATCGCCAGTTTGCAGCTGATCTCCGACAGAGACAAACACCTCGCTCAAATGCAGAAACGATGACGACAGCCCATAACCGTGATCGAGGATCACTGTGCCCCCCGAGTAAAAAAGATCAGACTCAGCCAGCGTGACCTCGCCCGGGGCGGGCGCCATGACGGGAGTCCCAGTCGGTTGCGCCACATCCACACCATAGTGCGGGGTCCCCGGTGTGCCGTTGTAGATGCGCTGGCTCCCATAAACACCGCTGATACGCCCCATGACCGGCCAGCTAAAGCCGTTCTGAACAGCCCGCAATCCATCGTTGCGAGCAAGACGACGGGATTTAGCACTGCGCACTTTTGCGCGCTCATCACTGATTCGAGCCAAATGCGCCTCGCTGGGTGTCACGGTTTGCTGCGGAACGCCAGTAACGGTCTGCAGCGAATAGTTGCGCTGGGCCACCACCACTGTCTGCGCGCAAAGACTCGCTTGGGTAATCTCAAGCTGATTGCTAGAGGGCATATCGCGGCCCAACCCCAGCAAAAAGCTGCCATCAGGCATCACAGGGACGGATAACCCAGCGAAGGAGATCTTCGCGGAAGGGCTCACCACTCCCCAGAGCACACCACCTTGAATTGGATTTCCGTTCAGGGCAATGCAAGGGTCCTCTGCCAGCGCACTCGGGACCCTCCCGCTACAGAGCATTACCAAGCAGCCCTGCGCCCACCAACGCAGAAAACGTGGACGCGCTAATCGACCCATTGCCATCGCCTCAATTCCTCTCGGTGGTGTTTCAAGAGCACCCTCGTTGACCCGAGCTGCCGGGTGACCAATACCCTATGGAGCACAATGGTATTACACCGTGGATCCCTTGCGTTCAGGACCCTGCAACGCCAAGCATTCCCAGAAAGCGCTTCTGACTCTACACTGCCCGAATGGGACGATATCGACCACCCCGAGCAGCGGGATCTCCGTACATCACCCCAGAGGGCGAGGCGGCGCTGCGCGCCGAGCTCCATAAGCTGTGGAAAGAAGAGCGCCCCGAAGTCACCAAGGTTGTCTCGGCTGCGGCCGCGAATGGCGACCGCTCAGAAAACGGTGACTACATCTACGGCAAAAAACGCTTACGAGAAATCGATTCGCGAGTGCGATTCTTGAGAAAACGTCTCGACGTCCTCAAGGTGGTATCCCAACCCCTAGGTGATCGGGAAAAGGTCTGGTTTGGTGCATGGGTCACGCTCGAAGATGAGTCGGGAAAGCAGCACCAGATGCGCATTGTCGGGCCCGACGAGTTTGACCTGAGTCAGGGCAAGATATCCTGTGATGCCCCGTTGGGACGTGCGCTGTTGGGCAAAAACATTGATGCAGACATCCAGTTGGACACCCCGGCAGGCATTACCCAGTGGACCTTGATCGCCGTCGATTATGAGGATGCTGGAGAGCTCGGCTAGACTCTTATTAAGAAAGATAATCGCAAGGTCTTTTTGAGACGCTGATTTTCGATTTGAGGCAATCCGAACATAATGTTTCTATGGTAGCTCT
>CALKEI010000070.1 GCA_938085095.1 uncultured Luminiphilus sp.
TGTCACGGGATTGTCGGGAGTGGCGTTTGATGTCTATGTAGGAGGTGGGCTCGGCAGGACTCCAGTGGTGGGCACCTGCCTATTCGAGCGTGTGCCGATAGCGGAGTTGTTGCCTCACTTGGAGGCTATTTTGGCGGTCTACAACCTCGCAGGGAGGCGTGATAATAAGTACAAAGCACGAATCAAGATTCTGTTGCAATCAATGGGTAAAGACTCATTTAAACAAACAGTAATTGAGAATTTGCCACGGTTTCGTGATGACAATAATTCGCTCCACATTGAGAGTTTACAGCAGATACTAGACCGCTTCGAGACGGAGCCCTTTGCCCCCCGCGGCTCAGGCACCTACTGGGATGCGATCGATGCCCGTCCCGATTTTAGGGCCTGGGTGGAGCGCAACGTGACGCCCCATCGTGAAGAGGGTTATGCATCAGTGACGGTGAGCCTCAAGGCTCATGGCCATACCCCTGGCGACGCGACGGCGGCGCAGATGCGGGCATTGGCAAGGCTGGCCGAGCAAGTCGGTTTCAATGAGCTCAGGGTCAGTCATGAGCAGAATATCGTCCTGCCTCATGTCGCTCAGGCTGATTTGCTGGAAGTGTATGACAGTCTGCGAGCCGTCCATTTGGCCACGGCCAATATTGGGCTGGCTTCTGATCTGATTGCTTGCCCGGGTATGGATTACTGCGCCTTGGCCACCGCCCGCTCCATCCCCATCGGCCAACAGATCGCTCTGCGCTACCAGCAACAGGAGCACGAGCTCGGGCCGCTCAAAATCAAAATCTCGGGGTGTATTAATGCCTGCGGTCACCATCACGTCGGTGATATCGGTGTGTTAGGGCTGGACAAGGCGGGCGTTGAGAACTACCAGATTACTTTGGGAGGGAGAACGGGCATGAGCGCGGCATTGGGCCAGAAAATGGGGCCCGGCTTCACCGAGCCCGAGCTCATGGAGGCACTGGATCGCCTTTTTAGCGCTTATCTGACATTAAGACGAGCGAACACTGAGACGTTTGCCCAGGCGGTGACTCGCTTGGGTGTAGAGCCGTTTCGATCAGCACTATACGAGGTGGCCCATGCGGTCTGAGCAAAAAACTATGGCCCGATTACCCCCGAACTTTAATGAGCGACATCACGCGCTCTCAGGTCTTGATACCCGAGATTTTCTGGAGGTGATTCTGAGTGCCGAAAGCCCCTTTGGCCCTCTAGGTGTCGTGTCCAGCTTCGGTGTCGACAGCAGCGTATTACTCCATCTGATCTCTAGGATTGCCCCCGCCTTGCCCGTTCTCTTCATTGATACAGGATTTCACTTTGAAGAGACCCTTGCGCATCGCAACAGCGTGGTGAAGCGGCTCGGGCTCGAGTCAGTGAGGACATTTCGTGTAGATCCTCTGTCAGAGAAACGCGTTGACGGGTCTAGGAGGTTGCACCGAACTGAGCCAGATTCCTGCTGTCAATTGAGGAAGGTGCAGGTCTTGGACCGCGCGCTGAGGCCCTTCAATGGCTGGATTTCAGGACAAAAGCGCTTCCAAACGCGAGAGCGGGCGGCAGTTGACCGCTTGGAGTGGGACGTTGTGCGTGGCAAGTGGAAGTTCAACCCGTTGGCAGATTGGAGTAACGCTGATCTGCTTCGGTATCGCGCTGAGCATCAGCTGCCGGAGCATCCTCTTGAAGCGTTAGGTTACCGGTCGGTCGGCTGCGCGCCTTGCACAACGCCGGTCGCAAAGGGGGAAGATGTTCGCGCGGGACGGTGGCGTGAGCATCAAAAGCTGGAGTGTGGCCTTCATGGTCAGTCTGATCTGATCCTGGCGTCAGGCGCATGAGCGGTTTAGTGGCGGTTGATCACCACGGTCGATTCTCATCTCTTACCGAGAAGGAGGAGAGGGAGGTGCTGCATGCAGTTCACGATATCGAGAGCTTTCAACAGCTAGACATCTTGCTCAACGATCCCGTTGCTCGCTTCAGCGCGTCGAGTTTTGCCGATGGGCGAATCTTCAGCATCGCTCGGCAGCTCAGGTTAAGAGGTTTTCTGGGTGACGTGGAGGTTGTTGGCAACTTAGTGCCCGACCAGCTTCCCATGGCAATTGCGGCTGGAATCGACAGGATCATGATTAGTGCATCGCATGCCGTGCGATGCGTGGAGCAACAGTGGCGCGATCAGGCGAACAAAGAGCGGTTTGGGTATCAGCGCGTTCCGAGTGGGACTCGTCTAGATCGTTCCGGATAAAACGGGCGGCGCTGAACCAGTACTATCGTAGTCCCGCATTAATACTATCGAGAAACCGTGAGCCCGGGCAGAGCTCTCGCTGACTCATAGTGTTCAGCGGTTTGGTGGCTGTTTGCAGAACGTCGTGCAGCTCCTCACTATTACGATTGATGTACAGCAGCCCTGTCAGGATTCGTTCCTCCTTCGCATGATGTGCGATGGCCTGCAGCGCTGACTGTGGGTCCTCGATATCGTACTCTTCGTTGACCTTCTGCAAACGCAGCACCGAGCCATCGTGCATGCATACCTCATGAACGATCCCTGCGTCGTAGCTTGTAGTAATCGCCTCGCGGCGAGGGACAAAGTCGACGGGCATCGCTTCGTTGTGTTCCCTGAAGCTCGCGTAGCTCTTGGTCGATCCCTGATGGTTATTGAAGGTGACGCAGGGAGAAATAATGTCGAGCAGGGCAAAGCCCCGGTGACTGATGGCCGCTTTAATCAACGGCACCAACTGCTCCTTATCGCCAGAAAAACTCCGGCCGACAAAGGTAGCACCCACTTCAATACCCACGCGCACCAGATCGATCGGCATATAGGGGTTGATGTCGCCTTTCTTGCTGACCGAATCGGTATCCATCGTGGCGGAGTCCTGCCCCTTGGTGAGACCGTAGCAGCCATTATTTTCAACAATATAGGTCATGTTGAGGTTGCGACGCATCACGTGGGCAAATTGCCCCATGCCGATAGAGGCGGTATCACCATCGCCCGAGACGCCGATGTAAATCAGATCTCGATTGGCTACGTTTGCGCCTGTTGCGACTGACGGCATGCGACCGTGCACACTGTTAAAGCTATGCGAGCCGCTTAAAAAGTAAGCGGGTGTTTTGGAAGAGCA
>CALKEI010000071.1 GCA_938085095.1 uncultured Luminiphilus sp.
TGTGTCCATGAGTGCTAGCTTCATCGCTAGCAGGAGCAGTGCCCCGGATATTAAGTGGAGCATCATGGGTGGCGCTCCACCATGTCCAGCGCTTTGGTGGCGACGCATTAGCCATAAGGCCTCGAAGGCCATACCTAACAAGATAAGATCGACCAGCCGGGGGATCGACAACCACTCGGCCATTGATCAGGCCCGGGCCAAGCCCAGCAGTTGCGCGAGATCCTTAAAGAACACTCGAATATGAGCAAACGGACGTCGCCGCACCAACTTCTTCGTGGTGTAGGCCTGCCAGGTAAGAGTTTGGACGTCAGGGTCTCGACACATGGCCACGAATTTTTCGCGACGCTTGTCGGTGCCATACCAGAAGCGCTGCAGAAGCCCGAGCACCCAAAATACCTTGCCGTGTAGCTTCATGAAGCGTTTCCGCGCTTGCATGAGAACGGCGGCATCGCCCGTCTCCAAAAACGCATCCATAGCCTCCGCGGCGAGTCGGCCGCAGAGCATGGCGTAGTAAATCCCTTCACCCGAGGCCGGCGCCACAACGCCTGCAGCATCGCCTGATACCAGAACTGCGCGGCCATCGTCCCAGCGCTTCATTGGCTTCATCGGAATCGGTGCGCCTTCCTTTCGCTTGGTGGTCGCATCGGTCAGACCAACATCCGCTCTGAGCGCTGCTACCGAGGCTTTCGCCGAGAAATCCTTATGCGCGCTGCCCACGCCGATACTGGCATTGCGTCCATGGGGGAAGACCCAAGCGTAGAAATCGGGCGAGAGCCGTCCTTGGTACCAAACATCGCAGCGATCCGGGTCATAGGCGTCCCAGTTTTGATCTTCGGGCACTTCAATAATCTCGTGGTAGGCCAACACCCAAGGTGTTTTTTCCGCATCCGGAATCGTGGCTCGGGCCACAGCGGAGCGCGCGCCATCTGCTCCAATCACACTGCGCGCAGTGACGGTGACATTGCGTGGGTTGTCGTCCTTGGTCTGATAGGTCAGCGAGACGAGATCTCCCTCGTAGCAAAGCGTCTTGAAAACGCCGGGCACGACTGTGGCACCCGAATCTTCCGCGCGGTCGCGCAACCAGGGGTCAAACTCGTCACGGTCCACCATGCCGACGTAAGTGCCGTCAATCGGCATATCAACCGAATCGCCGCGTGGCGAGATCATTCGCGCAGAGCGAATTCGTGCTTTTAACAGATGTTCTGGAATATCGAATTCTGCCAGTAGGCAAGGAGGAATCGCGCCGCCACAGGGCTTAATACGAAAGCCTCTTTCGAGCAGCAGCACGCTGTGCCCGCGTCGCGCCAGATCATTGGCAGCCGTTGCCCCCGAGGGTCCGCCGCCCACGATAACGGTGTCATAGTCCACTGCAGGATTGGTCATCTTATGCCTCCGTCTCCGGCTTCTGCCAGAGCAATATCGCCAAAAGAGGGGAGCGAATCGTGCTGATCCGCAACCCAGTTGGCTATGTGAATGTGGCGCGCCAATGAGGCGGCAACGAGAAAAAGGACGCCCTCGCAGGCGAAAACAAGACCGTAGGAAATAGCGGGATCATTGAACCAGAAGCGCGTGACATCGACGGCGACCGTACCCATGAATCCGCCCAGTGCAAAAGCGATGGCCTGCGCTGCACCCCACAGGCCCATGCGGATACCCTCACGTTTCTGTTGGCCGGCACTGGCCAGCACCATCATGGCGCCGATTGCCGCCACAGCGAAACCGCCGTTTGCGGTACCCAGTAAAAAGACATTGGCTTCCAGCGACCAGGTGCTGCTCGTGAGCCCTCCCCAGCACAGCAGAAAAAGTGCGACGGCAGACAGCAGGCAGCCACCCCGAATCCAGAGTCGTAACAAGATCGCGCCCCGGGATTTGAGGAGCAAAGTAGAGAGCGCCATGGCCGCCATCCCCAGTAACACGCCAGCGTGTTGTACGCCGGCCAGCTGAGTGGATTCTCCCGGTGTGCGCCCAAAGACGAGCCCTGCGAAGGGCTCAAGAATCAGATCTTGTGCCGAATAGGCAAGCATAGAAACGAAAACAAAAATGGTGAACACCCGTGCCTGCGGTTCCTGCCAGATCTCTGCAAGTGCAGCGCTAAAGGCGCCCTTAACCGGCGCTGTAACAGTGCTCTCTAAGGACGCTTCGATTGGCGAATCAGGCTCGATGCCGCGGACGACGAGTAAGGTCACTAAGATCGCTAAGACTGACACCGTGGTGGTGACGATCATGAGTCGTTCGGGAGAGTAGGGATCGAGAAAATGCCCGGCGACACCGGCGGTGACTGCAAAGCCAATGATCATCATGAACCACACCAACGCGGCCGCGGCCGGTTTGCGCTCAGGAGCCACCTGTTTGGCCAGTAGTGCCAGAAGTGACGTCCCGGTTGCGCCGGTCCCCACTCCGATGGCAAAGAATCCGAGCGCTGACACGGCCAGCCCCAGCCAGTACTGACTGGGTATGAGCGTGGTGCCGAGCGCAGCGAGTACGCCTCCCAAGCCCAGAATAAACATGCCGCCAATAATCCAGGGCGTTCGCCTGCCGCCGACATCGGATCCGTAGCCGATGCGGGGACGTGCCAATTGGACAATGTGATGAATCGTCACCAGAAAGCCGGGTAGTGTGGCCGCCAGCGCCAGTTCGACAACCATGATGCGGTTGAGGGTTGAGGTCGTGAGTACCACGATGCCGCCCAGTGAAGTCTGTATCAGGCCCAACCGAATAATGTGCCACCAGGTAAGTCCCGATGAGGACGTGATCGATGCGCCGATCATGCGAGCCAGCCCCCGAGACCGATGGCGGCGCTCATCATGCCAAGCACATATAGCGAGACGCCGGTGGCGTTGTACCAGGGTGCGAGTCGCTTGGGATCGGATAGCAGACGTTTCATCGCCAGTAGCTGTGCCGCCACAACAATCGCGACGGCTGCGGCAAAGGGCGATAGCTGCCATTGCAGCAGCAGGCCAACGACCACCAGCTGCGGCACGAGCATAAATAAACAGGCCACCCAGGCCGCGCGCTCACGGCCCAGTTGTGCCGGCAGCGATCGAATGCCCATCTTGAGGTCGCCCTCCACGCTTTTGAAATCGTTGAGGGTCATAATGCCGTGGGCGCCGATGCTGTAGAGCAGGGCGATGATCAGAATGGGCCGGGAAGGTAGATCGCCACCTAGTACGATCGCTGCACCGGTCACCCAGGCGAGCCCCTCGTAGCTAAGCCCGACAGCACTGTTTCCCCACCAGCCATTTAATTTGAGTCTTAAAGGCGGCGCGCTGTAGGCCCAGGCCAGCGCCAAGCCCACGAAAGTCGCCGCGGCGACCCAAGGGCCCAGCATCAATGCCCAGATTTGGGCAGCGGCCGTCCAGATTATCGCGAACCACAGTGCCGTTTTGCCTGGCGCTCGACCCGACGGGATCGGGCGTTGTGGTTCGTTCAGAGCATCAACATCCCGGTCATACCAGTCATTGACAATCTGGCTGGCACCGCACACCAGTGGTCCTGTTAATGCGATGCCTGCGAGGAGTGACCAGCTGCTCAATCCCACCCCGGGACCGGCAGAAACCCAGCCGCACAGGAAGGCCCACATGGGTGGAAACCACGTGATCGGTTTGAGGAGTTCAAGCAGCGCGCCCGGTGACGCCCTGCCAACTGCTACGTTGACCGGGGCAGACTGATCCATGACGCCATGTTGGCCGTCGACGGGGGGTATGTCAATTTGAAATTACACTTATGGCGTCAATTAAAACAGTCAGCGCTGAGATCAGCTAACGGTGTCCTCTGAATCGCCGATATCAAACCGCCGCAGCTTGGTATAAAGGCTTTGCCGGCTCAGTCCCAGTAGCTCCGCCGCTGCAGCACGATTGTCCTGAGTCAGTTTAAGGGCGGCTTCGATACACAGCGCCTCGATCACATCGGTGGATTCTCTGACCAGCTGCTTGAGAGGGACGCGTCCTACGCGGCCGGTAATTTGCTCAATAGACCGCGGCAAGTGCACCTCGGTGGTTTCCTCACTGTTAATACGCCGACTGACATCGCGAATAAACATCAGGATTAATGACTGCCCGGAGCGTTCGCTGTGGACAGCGGATAGCTCAATGTCCAAACGCGTGCCCAGCTCGGTGCGGAGAACGGAGCTAAACAGCTGCAGTGGTCTCTCTGGGCGTATATTGCTCAACAATACATCGAGGTCGACGATAGAGCGCCCCAGCCAGCGATCCGCGCGACGGCCTGTTGCCTGCTCCGAATCCTGAATGCTGGCCATATCAAGGAAGGCTGCATTGGCCGCGATGACCACGCCGTTTGGGTCGGTGACCAGTATGCCATCGGGTGAGGTTTCGAAAGTGTCGCTACCCAGCCCCAGATCCGTCTGATTCTCGGACAGCGACGCCAGGCGAATCAGTAGGCGGGTTTCGTTGCCCTGTCGAAGACAGGTCACGCCAGCGGACAGCAGGTCGCCGGTGGTGGTTGTGATCTCTCCCTGCGCAATGCCTGTCGTGCCGCGGGCTTCGCGCTGCAATTCGGTCAGGGTCCGCGCTCCCTCAGTATCGAGGCCAACGGGAAAAACCCGTCCGACAAGCGCGCCTTCCTCAAGCTTTAATAGGCTCGTTGCGACACTGTTGGCTTCGAGTACACGACCCGATAAGTCGTCCACCACCAGAAACCCTTCCGCAACCATCTCCAACATGCGTCGGTAGCGCGCCTCGAGTCTTCGGTTGCTCCAATAATCCTGCTCTAATGTGCGTTGCGCGTTGACCAGTTGCTGCCGCAAGTTGGTTTCACCTCTGAGGTCTATGCATGCAACCTGCACCGCGCTGGTTTCGTGGCTTGCGCACAGCCAGCAGGTCACGGGTATGGGCTCTTCTTCCGGCCCCGATATCAGCGCAACATCGGCCCGGTGGGCACTGCCGGGCTCGGCCTGCGCCAAGCGCAAGGCTTCCTCGGCGACACTGCTGTCGGAATCGCGAACCAGCTCCAGCCACGGGCGCCCGATCAGGGTGTCTCTGAACAAGTGGCGCAGCAGTTCGCTGTCGGACGTGATTTCCTGAACCCGATGAGAGTCGTTAAGGGTAAGACGCAGGTCAACGAGGCTGGTCAGCAACGTCTCTGCGCTCATATGGGTAGAACTTGACACCTTTCCGGCTCTCCCGATGGCAAAGGTGTCTTATTAAATTGACACCTTAAACTAGAAAACACAGAGTCTGGCATACCTCTGCGGTCAGTAAAAGCCCTTTACGCGCCATTTTACTCCCCGAAAATCCCAGTGTAAGTGTCTAAATAACTTAAATTTAAAATTGTAAAAAACGTTTGACAGTCACACAGGGTAACTCTACTCTCATTCTCATAATAATTGCCGTAGTACTGGCTGCGGCTGGAGGTTTGCATGGGCGGGGATCAGTCATTATTCAATGGGCAGAAGCAGACACTGTATACCCCGGCTGAGCGTGCTCGCCGTGATGCAACAGTCTGGACCCTAGTGCAAGGGATACTGGCACCACTTCAGTTTTTGGCGTTTGCCGTCAGTCTGTGTTTAGTGATCAATTTTCTCCTCAACGGCGTTGGCCTCGCGGCCGCGACGATTTCGGTGGTCATCAAGACCTGCCTGCTTTACGCGATTATGGTGACCGGTGCGATCTGGGAAAAGGTGGTTTTCGGCCGTTACCTTTTCGCCCCGGCATTTTTCTGGGAAGACGTGGTGAGCATGCTAGTTATGGCGCTGCATACTGCGTACGTGGTGATGTGGCTCGCTGGTTGGGGTACCCCCACTGAACAAATGTGGGTGGCACTGGCCGCGTACGCAAGCTACGTCGTCAATGCGCTGCAGTTCCTGTTGAAGTTTCAGGCGGCGAAACAAATGCCCGCGTCGGGATTGAGTGCATCGTCTGCGGTACTCGGCGCGCAGGGAGCGCTTGAATCGTGAGTCAGGTTATAGCGCGAGCCGATGCCGACAACATGCCTTCCGTCACAACAGAGCGAGGTGAGCGAGCAGTATTTTGCGGGTTGACCTCGATCATTTGGCTACACCGGCGCATTCAGGATGCCTTTTTTCTGGTAGTGGGCTCGCGGACCTGTGCCCACCTATTGCAATCAGCGGCCGGCGTGATGATTTTTGCAGAGCCACGGTTTGCCACCGCCATTCTCGGAGAGCGAGATCTGGCGGGGATGGCAGATTGTCACGAAGAGCTGGATCGCGTGGTGTCGGAGTTACTGGAGCGCCGGCCGGATATCCGGCGTTTGTTCCTTGTCGGTTCCTGCCCTTCCGAGGTGATTAAGTTGGATCTCGCCAATGCGGCGGCGCGACTTCAAGGGGTGCACGAAAACCGTCTCAGGATCTCGGCCTTCAGTGGCTCAGGTATCGAGACCACTTTTACTCAGGGAGAGGACCAGTGCCTCGCTAGCATGGTGCCGGATCTGCCGGCGGCGCCCGAGGAAAGCCAGAGACTGATGGTGGTAGGCACCATCGCCGATATTATTGAGGAGCAATTCCGACGCCATTTTGCGCAGCTGGGCATTACCGATGTTGACTTCTTCCCCGCTGCACGGGCCGATAATCTGCCACCCGTGGGGCCGGGCACCCGTGTCCTGCTTGCGCAGCCCTATGTGAGCGATACCGTTTCGGCTTTATTGAAGCGCGGTGCCAAGTTGATCAGCGCGCCTTACCCACTCGGTGTAGAAGGCACGTTGGCCTGGTTTCAGGCAGCAGCTGCAGAGTGGGGCCACAGTCCGGAATCGGTTCAAGAGGCATTGGCCATTCCCATTGCCCGGGCCCAGAAATCCCTTGCGAAAGCCAAGGAGTCACTGCAGGGTCGTTCACTGCATTTTCTTCCCGACTCGCAGCTCGAGATTCCCCTTGCGCGCTTCCTCCGCGACGAGTGTGGAATGTCCTTAATCGAGGTGGCCACACCTTTCCTTGACCAAACACTGATGGCCGATGAGTTAAAGCGCCTTGGGAGCGACGTATCGCTCGTTGAGGGATCGGATCTGGACTCGGCGCTCGCTCGGGTCAGGGCGAGTCGCCCTGATCTCACGGTCTGCGGCATGGGTATTGCTAATCCACTCGAAGCAGAGGGCCTGCGAACCAAATGGTCTATTGAGCTCATTTTTACCCCGATTCAGGGCTTTGATCAGGTGGCGGATCTCGCTGGACTGTTTGCCCGGCCGCTTGCTCGAGAACGGCAATTGGAGGTGGGTTCATGGAGCTGACACTCTGGACCTACGAAGGCCCACCCCACGTGGGCGCGATTCGCGTTGCCGCTTCGATGCGCGAAGTGCACTTGGTCCTCCACGCGCCTCAGGGCGATACCTATGCCGACCTGCTGTTCACCATGATCGAGCGCGAGGGCAGGCGACCCCCTGTGACGTGGACCACCTTTCAGGCTCGGGATCTTGGTAGCTCAACTGCGGAGATGGTGATCGAAACGTTGCAGGGTGCCTGCGAGCGCTATCAGCCACAGGTGCTGCTGGTCGCTGAGTCTTGCACAGGCGAACTGATTCAGGATCAGCCGGGTGCGCTGGCCAAGGGTGCAGGTCTCAGTGCGCCGGTGATTCCCATCGAGATGGCTGCGTATACGCGCAAGGAAAATTGGGGCGCTAGCGAGACCTTTTATCAGTTGGTGCGCGGACTATTGGCAGGTCAGGTTCCAAAACCTGGCGAGGAGCCTCCGCCGCGCTCGCCGGATCAGGCGCCATCCGTGAACTTACTCGGCCCTACGAAACTCGGCTTCCGATGCCGCGATGACGTGGTCGAGGTTCGTCGATTGCTGGAGAGCATGGGTGTTCGCGTCAACGTCGTGGCTCCCCTCGATGCGACGCCTCGTGATCTGCTGCGAATCCCCGAAGCCGATGCCAACATCAATCTGGCGCCAGAAGTGAGTGATCTCACCTGCGAGTGGCTGCGGCGGCAGTTTAAACAGCCCACAATCTCGACGGTACCCCTCGGTTGGGGAGCGACCCGTGACTTTATTGCTGAGGTCATTGAGACGTTGGGGCTGGATATCGACGCGGACACGGTCGGAGAGAGCCGCCTTCCTTGGTACAGCCGTTCGGTCGATTCGACCTATTTGACCGGCAAGCGGGTTTTCATTTTTGCCGATGGCACGCATGCACTGGCCGCTGCAAGAATGGCGCGTGATGAAATGGGATTCGAAGTCGTCGGACTGGGTACTTACAGTCGGGAGCGCGCTCGCGATGTGCGGGCACTGGCGAGCGAATATGGGCTCGAAGCGCTGATCACCGACGATTATCTCGCGGTAGAGCGTGCCGTGACTGAGTTGCAGCCAGAGCTGGTGCTGGGCACGCAGATGGAGCGTCATATCGCCAAACGTCTGGGGATCCCTTGTGCGGTGATATCAACTCCCGCGCACGTCCAGGATTACCCCGCACGGTACTCACCTCAGATGGGTTTTGAGGGCACCAATGTCATTTTCGATACGTGGGTA
>CALKEI010000072.1 GCA_938085095.1 uncultured Luminiphilus sp.
GCAATAGCACGATGTGCCCTGAAAACATTGAGTGAGTAATATGTCGATAGACCCCAATACACCGGTTCTGCTGGGGGCGGGCCAGTTCACAGAGCATCTCGATGACGGCTTTGTTGGTTTCACGCCCGAGGAACTGGCCGCTAAGGCCTGCGAGGCAGCGTTGAGCGACACGGGCGCCGGAGAGGCGATTGCCGCCCAGATCGATCGCTTGGCCTGTGTCCGGTTATTCGCACATTCGGTGCCCGAGCCGATTGTGCCGGTGATTGCGCCGTTTGGTCGCAGTACCAGTCCACCCCTTTCGATTTTGCGGCGTTTGTCGTTGCCTGACGCGACGGCGATCTACTCTCGAGCCTGTGGTGACGAGCCTCAGCGCCTGGTCTTTGAGCTGGGTGGCGCCATCTTACGGGGTGAGATCCGCGGAGCTGTGATCTGCGGAGCGGAGGCCCTTGCCACCTCGCGGCACTTGCAGCGGCAGGGTCTTTCTGTTGACTGGAGTGACGACCCGGAAGGGGAAACGGACGACCGTGGTGCCGGTATCGATCTGTTGTTTGATACCGAGCTGAACCGTCACGGCGCCTTCGCACCGGTCGATATTTACCCGCTACAGGAGCAGGTTCGGCGCAGTGAGCTTGGTCTGAGCAAGACGGAGTATCGCCAGCAGTTGGCAAAGCTCATGGCGCATTTCGCAAACGTGGCGTCACAGAATCCCTTCGCCATGTTTCGCGAGCCGATGACGGCTGGTGAGATTGGGGAGGAATCGCCCAAAAATCGCTTGATGGGGGATCCGCATCTCAAGTCCATGGTCGCAAAAGATGGTGTAAATCAAGCGGCAGCGCTGGTCATCACCCGCTACGAGACCGCAGTATCGCTGGGAGTGGCTGATCGGGCCATTTATCTGCAGGGTCATGCGACCGGGTCTGAACCTCAGGTATTAACTCGCCCCTCGCTGGGCCAGGCGGCTTCCATGGCCGAGGCTTATCACAATGCGCTTGCCAGTGCCGGTGTGACGGCAGACCAGATTGCGGCCGCGGACCTGTATTCCTGTTTTCCCATTGCGGTGTGGGCAGCGATGGATGCGCTAGGCATTGAGTTGGGGGACCCGAGACCGCTAACTTTGACGGGTGGTCTGCCGTTCTTTGGGGGCCCCGGTAATAATTACTCTACCCATGGAATTGTCGAGATGGTCCATTGGCTGCGCCAACAATCCGACCCCCAAACCGGAATTGTAGGAGCGAATGGGGGCTATCTGTCGAAACATGCGGTGGGCGTTTATGCCAACATCCCGGTTGAGTTTCCTGCGCCTACGCCCGAGGCCGCCGCGGGGGAAGCTGTCGCGGTGGTAGCGGATCCGGAATCAGAGGGCGTAATCGAGAGCTACACCTTCCAGCGTCAGGCCGACACGTCGCGGGCGATTGTGGTGGGCCGACAAGTGTCTGATGGCCGCCGCTGGGTGGGTGTGGCTGATCCCGATGACGCGGACTTGCTCGCCTGGTTTGAGGCGGAAGACCCGCTCGGGGCGCGGGTAGAGGTCGTCGCCGGAACGCGCAATGTGGTGCGCAGGCTAGCCGGATAAATTGATTTTAATTTGACTGAGGAAAAGGAGTTAACACATGGATATTAATGGAAAAGTTGCGGTCGTTACGGGCGGCGCGTCGGGAATTGGGCAGGCCGTATCGCGACGCATCGCGGCGGCTGGCGGCAAAGTCGTGGTTTTTGACCTGAATGAAGATGCCGGACAGGCAATGGTGACCGAATTGGGTTCGGACAACTGCGTTTTTGCCAACGTGAATGTCGTCGATGAGGTCTCAGCCAAAGCCGGTATTGACGCAGCAGTGGCCGCTTTTGGCACGATCCATGTCAACGTGAACTGCGCAGGGATTGGCAACGCGGCCAAAACGCTGGGTCGTGACGGTCCCTTTCCCATGGATGTCTGGAGCAAGGTCATCGCGGTCAACTTAACCGGCACGTTCAATGTCCTGCGTCTCTGTGCCGAGGTAATGGCGAAAAATGACCCAGTGACGGATGACGGATCCCGCGGTGTGATCATTAATACAGCGTCGGTGGCCGCCTACGAGGGTCAAATGGGTCAGGCCGCCTACAGTGCCAGTAAGGGCGGTATCGTGGGTATGACGCTTCCCATCGCGCGAGACCTCTCCAACGTCGGTATTCGCGTCAATACGATTGTCCCTGGCTTGATTAATACGCCGCTGTTTAATGGGCTGACGCCCGAATTTGTCGAGTCGCTTTCTCAATCGGTGCTGTATCCCAAGCGACTGGGTCGACCCGAGGAAATTGCGCAACTTGCGGCGGCAATTATTGACAACGATTACATTAATGGTGAGTGCATTCGTATGGATGGTGGCATCCGAATGCAGCCGCGATAAATAGGAGCACTATCATGACAGAAGAAGCAACTGTACTGACGGACGATGCGGACGGCGTTTTAGTCATCACGATTAACCGGCCGAAGGCCAAGAACGCGGTGAATCTTTCTGTGGCCCAGGGCGTCGCAGCGGCCCTGGATCGACTAGACAGTGATGATGCTTTGCGCGTCGGGGTTCTCACGGGAGCCGGAGGCACATTTTGCGCAGGCATGGACTTGAAGGCGTTCGTCTCGGGAGAATTCCCACAGATCGAAGGGCGAGGTTTTGGTGGCATGACAGAGCGTTCCGCCGATAAGCCGTTGATTGCGGCAGTCGAAGGCTATGCCCTCGCCGGTGGCTGTGAGCTGGCGATCGCCTGTGATCTGATTGTGGCGGCTGAAAATGCCAAGTTCGGTATACCCGAGGTCAAGCGGGGTCTGGTGGCTGCCGCGGGGGGACTGGTGCGCTTGCCGTCTCAAATCCCTTACCGCGTGGCAATGGAACTGGCCTTGACGGGTGAGTTTATGGCTGCCGATCGGGCGATGGCGATGGGGCTGATCAATCAGCTGACCCAGCCAGGCGAAGCACTGGCAACGGCCAAGGCATTGGCCCAGCAAATTGCCGAGAATGGACCCATGGCCGTCAAGGTCAGTAAAGCCATTATCAAGGCATCTCGCGACTGGAGCGACGCTGAGGCGTGGTCCAACCAGAACGCGCTCACTCAACCTGTGTTCAGCAGTGAGGATGCCATTGAGGGCGCCACCGCGTTTGCTGAGAAGCGCAAGCCAGAGTGGAAGGGTCGCTGATAGTTGCAATCGCTTGCTGATCTGTTCAGTCTCGGCTTTTCGACGAGCAATGAGGCGGCAGGGTGTCTGAGGACGACGAAATGAATACCGGTGATCTCAGTGTGATTCGCAAGATGTTGGCGCACGATCTGATGCAGGTCTATGTGCGGCTGTTTCTGCTGCTGACGGTTGTCTGGTTTTCTGTGGAGACTTTCGCGCCGTTTCTTGTGCTGATGCTGTGGTCGCTGATACTCGCCGTATCACTGCATCCGCTTAACCAATGGCTGTCAAGGCGTCTCGGCCTGAGTGAGGGCAAGGCCGCCGTCATCTTTATGTTCGTTGCGTTGTTAATCATTGGTTTCCCAACGGTTTTGCTCGGTGTGTCACTGGCAGAGCACGTGGGGGAATGGGTGCTGATACTCAGCGAACACGATTTTGAAGTCCCTGAGGCTAATCCAGCCGTTGCGGAATGGCCGCTAGTGGGTCCCGCTCTGTTTGACTTGTGGCAGCGTGCTCACGAAGACCTCGTGTCAGCCGCACAGATGATCCAGCCGCAATTGATTGCGGGCGGTCGGATTCTCATCGGAGCGGTGGGCAATACGCTTCTGGCGTTGGCGTTGTTTTTCATCGCTTTGCTGATCGCCGGATTTATGATGGCCAAGGCGACTCAGGGAGGCGAGCAGATGCGTCGCCTTGTTGGGACGTTTGCGGATCACGAGCGGGGCGAGGAAATTCACGAGCTAGTCGTAGCGACCATTCGCTCGGTGTCGAACGGCGTCGTGGGCGTGGCCTTTCTTCAGGCTCTGGCGCTGGGAATCGGTTTTTTGATGCTCGATGTGCCTGCGGCGGGCGTATTGGCGTTGGTGGTGCTGTTTTTGGGGGTTTTGCAGTTGCCGTCTGCGGTGGTGGTTTTCCCTGTTCTGGCCTGGCTGTGGCTTGGCGGCGAGGGGTCCACGCTGGGTAATGCAGTAGGCACGCTATATCTATTGGCCGCGGGTATGGCAGATGGATTGCTCAAACCTTATTTGCTGGGTCGCGGCGTGGAGACGCCAATGCCTATCGTATTGATCGGTGCGTTGGGCGGGATGGCTGCTGAGGGCTTGATTGGACTATTTGTGGGTGCGGTGATGCTCTCCGTGAGCTACAAACTGCTTATGTCCTGGGTCGATCACAGTGTGGCAGAGCATCAATCGCGCGAGGACGCCGAGCCGCATTCGCGACGCTAAGCCCGGTGCACACAGCGTCAAGGGGATTGGTCCGTCGTTGGCGCGAATTCGTATGCAAGGCTTAAGGTCGTCAGAGTAGCCATTTTCATCATGCGCAAGTTATTCGTATACCAGATCGTGATTCTGGCTCTCGGTGCGGCCACCTTGGGCTGCACCGTGCCAGATCCTGACCCCGCTCCCGATTACCGGATCGCCACGACCAGCGGAGTGGTGTCTCCTGAGCCGGGGCCTGAAGACTCGCTTGGCTACAAGGATATCCCGTTCGCTGAACCGCCTGAAGGGGCTGGTCGGTGGGCTGCGCCGTCTCCGCTCACCTCACCAGAGCGGGTGATTACCACCCGGTCGGACCCTGTCA
>CALKEI010000073.1 GCA_938085095.1 uncultured Luminiphilus sp.
TTTTTCCGGCAACACTATGGGCCGGAAAAAAAGATCCTGATTCTTGATAATCACGACGACTTTGGTGGGCACGCCAAGCGCAATGAGCACAATATTGACGGCAAAACGCTCATCACCTATGGCGGATCACAAACTCTGGTCGAGCCCCGAACCGCCAACCCAGCGATTCGTAAGCTATTTGAAGACATCGGTGTCGATCTTTATCGTTTCGACACTGCCTTCGATAGGGGTTTTTATAGCCGCCATGGCCTCAGTGCGACCACTTACTTCAACGAAAAGCATTTTGGCCAAGATAAGCTGGTGCACCACCCATTTTGCAATTACTACAACTATGTTGAAGGGCTTCCCGGTGCAGCAATTTCCGATGAGCGCGCTGTCGCGACAACACCACTGAGTGACCGCGGGAAACAGCAGCTATTACGCGTCTTGCAAGGGGGAGTGCACTCTCTCCAAGTTTCGGAGGCTGAGCTGGCCGATTACCTCGACAGCCACAATTACTTTGACTATCTCACCCAGACGCTCGGGGTTGATGATCCCGATGTGCTCCGGATG
Source organism: uncultured Luminiphilus sp. (assembly GCA_938085095.1). Taxonomy (GTDB): domain Bacteria; phylum Pseudomonadota; class Gammaproteobacteria; order Pseudomonadales; family Halieaceae; genus Luminiphilus. The sequence goes on from CALKEI010000073.1 coordinate 553, forward strand.
GCGCGACACTCTGGCATCGATTGGTCTAATGCAGGCACAGAGCTACTCAGTATTGCCGAGGCCAAAGAGTGCGGCGCGTTAGGATTTGCACCCGTGGCGTCTTATGACGAGGATCACCCTTATATTCATCATTTCCCGGACGGCAACGCCGGCGTTGCACGCACACTGGTCAATTATCTGATTCCGTCCGTTGCACAGGGGAATAACGCTGAGGCGCTCGTCAAAGCCCGCTTTGACTACAGCCAATTGGATCGACCAGAACACACCACCCGCCTACGACTCAATAGCACTGTGGTGGATGTTCAGCACAAAGGAAATGCAGCGAGCGCTGATCAAGTGCGCGTCCGCTACGCAGCCGAAGGCAGCACATTCGAGGTCTCTGCCAGTAACGTGATCATGGCTTGTTACAACGTCATGATCCCCCACATTGTCACTGACCTTCCCGAAGTACAGGCCGAGGCACTGAGCCAACAAATGAAAAGTCCGTTGATCTACACCACAATAGGGCTCAGAAACTGGCGGGCCTTTAAAGAACAAGGCCTTGGGCTCGCCATGTGTCCGGGCAATATGCACCAAACGGTATTTATGGACTTTCCGGTCAGTCTTGGCGGTTACCAATACACTCAGAATCCTGACGACCCCTGCGTGATTCAAATGATCAGCTGTCCTTACAGCGAAGAACCGGGCAAACCGCGCTCAGAACAATACAAAGAGGCCCGTTATCGCATGTTAGGTCGACAGTTTTCAGACTATGAATCTGAAATCCGTGAGCATCTTAGTGGCATGCTCTCACCTCAATACTTTAATTTTGATCGCGACGTGGCGAGCGTTACCGTAAACCGCTGGGCACATGGCTATACCGTTGCAGGCCCGGGCGACTCAGTGAAAATTGGCCGGCAACCCTTCGGTCGCATTACGATTGCTAACTCCGATTCGGCGCCAAACGCGGACGCCATTGCGGCCATGGAAATGGGTTATCGAGCGGTTCAGGAGCTAGTCACCTAACCTCATCAGAAAGCTCATTGCGTCTCAACAAAGAAACGCCAGCAGTCACAAGAAAGATGTCACACGCTAATCCCCAGACGCGTCTCTAGATGGCGTCGAATGTGCAGCGGCCAGAACAAGCAGGCCGGCTAAAACGGCCATATTTTTAACAAAATTTTGAGTTTCGCGTTCTGCGTTCACCCCGTCATACACGTTCCAGAAATCGTGCAAATTAAAATTGATGAGCAGAACCATTACGGCAAAACCCAAAGCGCAAACCGTCACATGACGATTGATGAGCAGAAGGCAACCCCCAGCAATTTGTACTATACCGGCCAATGCCAACAGCATCGGCACCATTACCATTTCATGCGCCTCCATCAACGCGATGTGGCGCTCCCAGGAGACAAATTTGGCGATGCCCGGTAAGAGAAAATAAAGCGCAATGAGTATGCGGCCCGTCAACATCAGTGCAGATTGCATCGGTGATTTCCTGTTTTTTCATAGGCTTCTTGGGGACTAGCATACGCTCCTATCCTGAATACGAGCGCGACGGCATTCAAAATATGATTTAGCCAGCCCAGAGCGCTGTGTGCTCTGTATCGGGAGCCTCACCAGAGGGGTCCCTAATGAATAAGCGGCTGACTAACGGGTACCGCATCGATCATTTTCGATAGGCCTTTTGCTCGCAGGCTATTCCAGGCCTCGACACCGCCGAAGTGGCCCAGTCGCACGATAACCAGCTCTTTTGAGGGAACGATCGTAGTCATTTGGCCGCCGGCACCCAGCATGCTGTAAACCTCTCCTGGCGAGACTCCAAAGCTCGCGCCCTCTAGCCAGAAAAACCCCCCATGAACAGGCCGGCCGTCATCCTCCCAGGCGGGTGCAACCTGCCTGACAAAATCGACGAACCCCTCAGGTAACAATCGCTCTCCGTGAGCCATGCCGTTATTCAAATAGAGATTCCCCAATCGCGCCCAATCTCTGGCAGTGCCGAGATTAGATCCCTGCAGTAGTAAATTACCGTAGGGGTCTGTTTGCAGCACCATATTTTGAATCCCCAATTTGTCAAAAAGGTGTCGCTGCGGAAATTGGTGGTAGTCATCTCCTCTCCTCTCCACGGCAAGACGCACTAAATAGTTGGCCAGTACCGGCTCGCAGTTTCGATAGCGGCCTACCGTATTAGGTGGCCACTGAAGTGGCCGCGTCGCCGCGTAATGAAAGGAGTTCACCGTTCCCGTATACAAATAATGATGATCAAAATAAGCCTGTGTGGGATCAACCTCTGGGTCATAAGGTGAATAACAACGCAGTCCGCTCGACATCCGCAAGATATCCTGAATCTTAATTTGCTGACGCGGGTCACCTGCTATCTGCCACTCGGGAATCGGCGCGGCTTGCTCTAATACATAACCACCCTGCTCTATCACAACACCCAGTAGCGTTGCGGTCAGGCTTTTGCCCATAGACCAACTCTCGAGCGGGGTTTGGAAGTCGATACCGGAGCTATAACGCTCGGCCACGATATGGCCCTTGTGGGTAACAATAATCGCGGCGGTCATCGCATCCGTCGAAAACAAGAGGTTAAGGCCTTCTGCCATCGC
>CALKEI010000074.1 GCA_938085095.1 uncultured Luminiphilus sp.
AAAAAAATTTAAAATATAATAATGCAGTGGGACTAGTACAGGGCGTCATAGACGCCCTTTTTTGTGCCCGTCACATTCGTCCGGTTCGGCTTAATATCGCCGCTTGATTAGGCCGCTGGTGACCATGTCATGTCCTAAATTTGTGGGGCGGCAACTGATCCAATCGTCTCCGGGCGGGGTAGGAGTCGCATCAGTAATAGAGGCACCACCTCAATGATTTTTGGATTTGGTCACTATCCGGTTGCCGCTGCGGCACTGTCTGAACAGTCTGCGGGCGCGGCGCCAGCTGTCGGCAAGCAGACGCCTAGCGCGGAAGCGGGCGCCCGAAAGGCCCAGATTTATGATCTTGCGCATGAGCGTAGGTTGAGAGCGTTGCACACCTACATTGAGCAGGGCTATACCCTGAGCGAAGCAGCGCGACTGATTGGTGTGTCGACGCTCACGGTGCACCGTTGGGACGATCACGGACGGCGCTAGGGCGCTAGATCAGCTCAATCGCATCATTAATCGACAGCGATCCTGCTTTTTGCACAGATGCGTAGACCCCCAGGTTGCCATCGCTGTGCCCGACTAAATTCCGCATAACTTCGGTGTCTCGGGGTAAATCGGCGAAACCGTGTGTCGTCATTGAGCATCGGGGGCAAGTAGATTCAACTTTCAACACCACGCTACCAACCGAGAGGGTCGCGCCTACCCATAGTTGTTCCGGGAACGGGTGCTCGCTCCCCGGGATATCGATCAGCAGGTTAGGGCGAAAGCGGCGTACGTCAAAGCGACACTCCGAACTCAATTGACCCATGCTCTCGAGCGATTGTCGGCTCATGATCGACACGGGAAACGCGTCAAAATACGTGCCGGGTGGGGATTCGAACTCAAGGAGCTCCTCGAATCCAGAGAGATCGGGAATGGGTTCACTGGGAAGGCGTCCAAAAACCGTTCTGAGTTCCAGCTCAAAGTCCTCGGTGTCGGGGGCGCCGCGTCGATAATGATCGAGTTGCGTAGCGGGCAGTAGCGGCCAGAGGCTGACGGGGTGGTTCAGCTTGTCAGACAGCCACTCGTTAATATTTTCCGAATTGGCGGCGGCCGAATCGCCGTCGGGGGCGGTAATCCTGGGAGCATCAGTGCCAGAAGCCGCGCCTAGGGTCATGAGCTGGGGAATTTTTTTCCCGCCGCGGATGCCCCCGCGCGTTTCGTCTCGTACCGCCCAGATACGATCTCCTGTGATCCCCGCCTCGGTCACTTCGGTCTCAGTCAGTGATTCGCCCATCATGGATTTAACGGGGTAACGAAAAAGCTCGATGAGGGTCGGTGAGGGCATAGCGTCGATTCCTTGGGCGGACTGGGTGGGCCAAATTCTTAATGTACCAACTGTCAGGAGGGAGCGCTCGTTGCGGCAGGGGGCCTGGCCAATGCTAATCTGGGCGGATAGCAAAAAGTCGAGCAAAGAGTATGAGTGAGCGGTTGTTGGATAAAGTGGCGGTGGTCACGGGGGGCGCGTCGGGTATTGGCGAGGGTATCGTCCGGCGTTTTTGTCGCGAGGGCGCCAGAGTGTTGTTGGCCGATCTGGACGAGGTGGGCGGAACGGCCATTGCCGATGAGTGCGGCGCCCAATTTGTCGCGCTGGACGTCACGTCTGAAGAGAGTTGGCAAGCACTGGAATCAAAGGTCAGGGTCGATTTTGGGTGCCTGGATATTATGGTGAACAACGCCGGTATCGTGAGTAATCTGGATATCACCGCTGTCACCGTTGAGGCATGGCAACGGTTGATGAGCGTCAATCTGACCGGAGTGATGTTGGGGTGTCAGACGGCGATCTCGCTGATGCGGGATAACCCGGGCGGTCCGGTTGGATCAATCATTAATACCGCTTCTTCAACCTCCTACCTTGCGATTCCTGACGTCGCTTACACGACGTCTAAAGCGGGCGTGGTGGGCCTCACCAAGTCGGTTGCGGTGCACTGCGCCAACGAGGGGTTCAATATTCGCTGCAACTCAATCCATCCGGGAGCAACGCTCACCGCTATTCTAAAAACCGCTATTGAACAGATGCCTGAGGTTGAGGAGGCGTGTAAACGAATGTCGCCTCTGAATCGAATGGGTACGGTGGAAGAGGTTGCCGCCATGGCGGTCTTCCTAGCGTCAGATGAGGCGAGCTTTTGCACTGGTGGACAGTATGCGGTTGAAGGCGGCACGGTCAGCCAGCATCCTCGGATGTAATATCACGCCGAAGGGCGTCCTCGTGCCAGATCACTGCCTTGCCTCAGAAGAATCTGGCGCAATCATCCGTTACCTAGGCTCTGCGTTCCCGTAGCGTTAGCCCTGAGATATCCGGCACCAAACTGGTGCGCGTCGGCGCTTGAGCTGGCTCGGAGTTCCTGTTGTACTCAGTTGCGCAAGATTACCGTTTACACCAAAAAGGGGGGAAATATGAAAACTTTACTATCCATAATAGCGTTGGCCGCGGTGCTGGTGGGCTGTGGTCAGACGGAACAGGCTGCCGAACCAGCCGCTCCGGCCGCGCCCGCTGAGGTCAGTGCGCCAACCAATGACGTGATCGTGGACTACGTGTGGAACACCGCAGCACCCGATATGACGGATGAACAGCTCACTGACATCATTGCGCGGTGGAATGCCCGGATCGATGCGGGTGGCTATGACATGAGCGCTAATGTGCTCAAACCCCAATTCGAGACCGATGACTATGACCTGATCTGGGTGCTGCTGTGGCCCTCAAGTGAGGCTCGGGAAGCGGGCTGGGCAGACTGGAACGCCAATCAGGTAGACGACTGGAACGCTGAGCTCGATGGCGCGCTCTCTTACAAGGCAGAGAACGTTTTCAGCTTCAAGCCTGTCGGTGGGTGGGACAGTAATCTGGCCAGTGTCCCGGTCGGTGGCACTTTCTTGCCAAACTTCAGTTTCTGCAAGATCAATGAGGGTTTTGACGACGCAGCCTTTGATACGTTTCGTGCCGAGTACGACGCCTGGTTGGCGGAAGGCAGCGAGGCAGATTACGGTTACTACATTATGGAGCCGCAGTTTGAGCAGGATGATGCTGATGTTGTGTGGCTAGACCTGTTTGCAGATGAAGCGGCGATGCAGGCCGGTACTGACAGCTGGACAGGTTCTGATTTAGAGGCCAAATGGAATGCGATGCTGGCATGCGAGAACTATGCCTTTGTTGCGACGGCTATTCGGCGATAAAGCCTGAAGGTAAGAACCAGGCCACAGACGATCACGCCGAGGTTCGACCGTATCGGTTTAGCTTCGGGGTGAGCGCACG
>CALKEI010000075.1 GCA_938085095.1 uncultured Luminiphilus sp.
CGAAGCCGGAAATGGCCTTGATCTCGAGGTAGTCTGTAAAACCATGGGCGCCCCATTCACGACCGTTACCTGATTGCTTGTAGCCACCAAACGGCACGTCCAAACCTCCGGAAGCACCATTAATGTGAACGTTACCCGCACGAATGCGCGCAGCCACCTGACGGGCGTGTTCGAGGTCGCCACTTTGCACGTAACCCGCCAGCCCGTAGGGCGTGTCATTAGCGATCTGAATGGCCTCTTCCTCACTGTCGTAGGGAATCATTACCAGCACGGGACCGAAAATTTCCTGCTGCGCAACAGTCATGTCGTTAGTGACATCAGAGAACACCGTGGGTCGAACGTAGTAGCCCCGATCCATTCCGTCAGGCAGGCCCGGACCGCCACACACCACCTTGGCGCCCTCGGCAATACCCGCCTCGATAAGGCCCTGAATCTTGTCCCACTGCACTTTGGAAATGACCGGACCCATCGTGGTCGATTCTTCACTGGTGGGGCCCATTACGACGCTTTCCGTTACCTTGGCGGCGATCGCCTCTGCCTGCGCGAGGAGGTCTCGCGGCACCAGCATGCGAGAGGGCGCATTGCAGGACTGACCGGTGTTGTTATACATGTGCATGACGCCACGGGTCACTGCCGCTTCGAGATCGGCATCCGGGAGAACGATATTGGGCGATTTTCCGCCCAGCTCCTGTGTCACACGCTTAACCGTCGGTGCGGCATTCTGCGCGACCAATGAACCGGCTCGGGTCGATCCCGTGAACGACATCATATCCACGTCGGGATGTCGCGACAGTGCCTCTCCTACCGTAGGACCATCTCCATTGACCAGATTAAAGACGCCCGCAGGGACGCCCGCCTCATCCATAATCTCGGCATAAAGATACGCCGACAGTGGCGCGATCTCACTTGGCTTGAGGACCATCGTGCAGCCCACCGCCAATGCTGGTGCAACTTTGCAGCTCACCTGATTGAGCGGCCAGTTCCAGGGGGTGATCAGACCACACACGCCAATCGGCTCCTTGACCACCCGCGAAGCGCCAAGATCTTCGGTAAAAGAATACGTCTTCAGGATTTTTGCAGCTTCGGTAATGTGGCCCAAACCGGCATAGGCCTGAGCGGTGCTCGCGAGTTTAATCGGGGCACCCATTTCCAACCGAATCGCCTCGGCGATTTCACCAATGCGGCGCTGAAATATCTCGGCCATGCGCTCAAGCATGCCCACGCGCTCTTCGACACTGGTCTGACTGAAGGACTCAAATGCCGCCTTCGCCGCCGCGACTGCCAGATCGACATCTGCTTCGGAGCCCAGCGAGATGGTGGCGCAGGCTTCTTCCGTGGAAGGATCCAGCACCTCAAGGGTTTGGGGAGTCACGGGATCAACCCACTGACCGTTAATATAAAACTGGGTGTACTCGCGCATGATGACCTCGACTTATCAAATAAATAAAAAAACAGCGCCGCGCTGCGAACCTCAGGACAACGCACGCTGCGGATGCATGCCGTCAGAATACCCCATAAACGGCAGGTGGTTGGAGTAGCCTAGCAATTCCCTTATCCGCAGCGACAGCAATGTTATCCATCGAACGATGGACATCGCCAGCAGGCAACAGCGTTGCCAGCTGCGCGGCCAATACGTTGGGCGAGATGGCTAAGATGGGAATGACGCTTTCTTCCGATGCCTGCAAAGTGGCTGCCTCCCGGGCTACTTTGTGCTTCTTAACGATCTTCTTCATACTTCCTCACCCGGCAAATTACTCAGGGCAGGAACATGAATCAAGCCATTGATCTCGACGAACTGACGCTATTTCGCGACATGGCGCGTCGCGCTTTCGAGCAAGAGATTACACCCCACTATGAGGAGTGGGAAGCGCAGCGCATGGTCCCTCGCACACTATGGAACCGTCTGGGTGAAGCCGGCCTGTTATGCCCCGACATGGAAGAGCAATATGGCGGTGCCGGCACTTCACCCCACGTCACGCTCGCGATGATAGAGGAGCTGTCCGAGCTCGGCTTTGGCGGCTTCGCGTCTGGATACGGTATTCACAACAACATCATTGCACCTTATCTCAGCCACCATGGGACCGAGCAACAAAAAGCCCACTGGTTGCCCCGTATGGCCAAAGGCGAGGTCGTTGGCGCCCTCGCGATGACCGAACCCGGCGCGGGCTCTGATGTACAGGGTATTCGGACTCACGCCGTGCGCGACGGAGACGAATGGGTATTGAACGGCTCAAAAATCTTTATCACCAATGGCATTCATGCTGACCTGGTCATTGTCGCCGCCATCACCGACCCGGGCAAAGGCGCAAAAGGCACGTCGCTCTTTTTGGTGGATGCTCATAGCCCCGGATTCGAGAAGTCCAAAAAGATCGACAAGATCGGGCAACATACTTCGGATACCGCACTGCTTTTCTTTAATGACGTTCGACTACCCGCTGACGCGCTGCTGGGCGACGAAAACCGCGGCTTTGTGATCATGATGCAAGAGCTGCCGAGAGAGCGACTGGGCATCGCCGCTCAGGCAGTAGCAGCTTCCGAAGGAGCGCTGAATATCACCGTGCAGTACGTGCAGGAGCGAGAAGCCTTCGGTCAAAAAATCGGTCAGTTCCAGAACACTCGCTTCAAGCTGGCTGAAGTAAAAACCGATATTGCGATCAATCGGGCTTTTTATGAACAGTGCTCTCGAGAGTATGCTGAGGGCAATCTCACCGCAGAGACTGCCGCCATGTTAAAGCTGGCAAGCTGTGAAATGCAGTGCCGGGTTGCGGATCAGTGCCTACAGCTGTTTGGCGGCTACGGTTACACTTCGGAATATCCCATCTCCCGTTTTTATGTGGATGCCCGGATCCAGACCATCTATGGCGGCTCCTCGGAAATTATGCGCGAGTTGGTGGCGCGCTCTCTGTTGGGTCGCTAACCGCCCGCAGCACTCTCGCCCCGACACCGAGCGCCTCGCATCGGCAACGCGCCGGTAGGAGCCGGGCTGTCTCGATTCGGAAAGGAGCAATAAGCCGGAGACTCACCATGGTACTAACCTCAATCCTAGACCGCTCACTCAACATCAAGCTGTTCTCAGTCCGGCTCCTTTGTATCAGCGTGGGCGTCTTTGTCGCCACCGGACAAGCCAGCGAGGCAGATCTGGCTCAGGTAATAGAAGAGCATTGGCAGTGGACGCTAGAGCAGTATCCGGAAAGACGGCTGGAATATGGGGATCGTTCCGGGAACGACCAATGGACCGACATGAGCCCGGAGGCCTTTCAGCGGCGTTACCAGGAAGGTGGCCGCTTTATACAGCGGCTGGAACGGATTGAGCCCGCGACGCTCAACGCAGATAACCAAATCAACCGCGCCATGTTACTGCGGCAACTGCGCGATGACCGCACAGAATATGAGGACGGGCTCTACCTGATTGCCCTGGACATGCGCTCCGGGCCTCAGCATCGACATAGCATGATCGATACGCTGCCCATGGAGACGGAGCAAGACCTCGAGGATTGGCTGGCCAGACTGCGGCACTTACCCGAACAATTAGCGCAATATCAGGCGTTACTTCAGCGAGGCATCACAGAGCAGCGTCTTCAGGCCCAGATCGTCATGTCACGTGTGCCCGCTCAGCTTCAGGGGTTACTGCAGCACGATTCAGTCGACAGCCCCTTCTACAGGGCTTTTACGGACCTACCGACATCCATCGATGCCGCAACTCAAGCGCGACTTCGATCAGAGGCCCGCGAGGCGATTGAAGCGCGCATCAACCCCTCACTGCAGAATCTGCTGCACTTTATTGAAAGCGAATATCTGCCGGCGGCACGACCGCCTGGCATCGGCGCATTGCCCGGCGGCAAACAGGTCTATACCCGTCTCGCGCAATATTTCACTACGACTGACCTGACCCCCGATGAGATCCACGAAATTGGCCTTAGGGAAGTTGCGCGGATTCGCGGCGAGATGGAGGGCGTCATCAAGTCGGTGGGCTTCGACGGGGATATTGCCGCCTTCAACACCTATCTGCGAACCGACCCCCAGTTCTACTACGACACTCCAGAAGCGTTGCTTGAAGGATATCAGGCGGTGTCGAAGCGACTCGACCCCGGGCTCGTCAAGCTGTTCGGCAAATTACCTCGCGCCCCCTATGGGGTGCGCCCCATACCCGACGAGGAGGCACCCGATACCACGACGGCGTACTACATGCGACCGGCAATCGATGGCTCAAGGCCCGGGTGGTATTACGTTAATCTCTACCAACCAGAGGTACGGCCCAAATTTGAAATGGAAGTACTCAGCGTGCACGAGAGTGTGCCGGGGCATCATCTGCAAATCGCATTGGCGCAAGAAATGACTGGCCTACCGGAGTTCAGACGCAACGGTGGCTTCACCGCCTTTATCGAGGGATGGGGCCTTTACTCCGAGCGACTCGGATACGATATGGGCCTGTATACCGATCCCTACTCCCGTTACGGGCAACTGGTCTACGACATGTGGCGTGCGGTGCGTCTTGTTGTCGACACGGGTATCCACTACTTTGGCTGGAGCCGGGAACGCGCGATCGACTATTTCCTCGCCAATGCCGCAAAAAGCGAAGCGGATATCGTCAATGAAATCGACCGCTATATTGGCTGGCCAGGCCAAGCGCTGGCCTACAAAATTGGGCAGCTCAAAATGCTGGAGCTCCGGGGCGAGGCTGAGTTAGCGCTGGGCAGTAGGTTCGATATCCGAGCCTTTCATGACCACCTTCTCGGTGCGGGCGCTCTGCCGCTGGATATTCTGGAAGAAAGGATGGATCAATGGCTGACAGCACAGCTAGCCGCCGCAGAACTCTGAGCATCTGAACGCGCCGAGATCTTGTCGAAACAAAAAGCCTGTGGTCTTAGGCTAATTCATCCAACGTTTCGGCCAGCGCTTCGACGAGCGAGGTCATTTGCTCGCGCTGCATGACAAAGTGCGGCGCCAGCTGGATGGTATCCCCCCCGTAGCGCACCAGAAAGCCTTTGTCCCACATCCGCATCGCAATTTCGTAGGGCCGGCGCAGGGGCTCTCCCGGGTAAGCCTCGAGCGTGAGCGCTCCCGCAAATCCATAGTTGCGCACATCGGCGACATGGGGCTTCTCCGCGATCGCGTCGTGAAGCAACGCCTCCCAGAATGGCGCCTCCCGCGCCACCCGGGCGGGAAGCTCATCGCGCACTAGGACCTCGAGCGCAGCCAGTCCTGCCGCACAGGCCACCGGGTGTCCGGAATAGGTATAGCCATGCGCAAATTCCAGCGCATAATCGGGACCACCGTGCTCCATGAAGGTATCGTAGATCTCTGGAGTGGCCATCACCGCGCCCATCGGTACCGCGCCGTTGGTGATCTGCTTGGCAAGATTCAGAATATCGGGTGTGACGCCAAAAGCCTGCGCCCCGGTATAGGCACCACATCGCCCGAGACCGGTAATCACCTCATCAAAAATCAGCAAAATGTCGTGTGCATCGCAGAGCGCTCGCAGTCGCTGGAGGTAGCCCACCGGCGGTGGAATCACCCCCGCCGAACCGGCCATGGGCTCAACAATAACCGCCGCAATGGTGGACGCGTCGTGCAACGTAATCAGTTCAGACAGCTCTTCGGCGAGATGCGCGCCGCTTTCGGGCATACCCCGACAGAAGGTGTTCTCAGGCAGCATGGTATGGCGGAGATGGTCGACCTCCAAAGACTGCCCAAACGGCTTACGGTTGGCACTAATCCCCCCCACCGCTGTCCCGCCATAATTCACGCCGTGGTAGCCCTTCTGACGCCCAATAAAGCGAGTCTTAGCCGGCTGGCCTTTCAACCGCCAATAGGCCCGTGCCATTTTGAGCGAGGTGTCCGCTGACTCTGATCCCGAGTTGGTAAAGAACGCATAATTGAGATCACCGGGCATGAGTTGCTTTAATTTGTCCGCCAGCTGGAACGCAGCGGGGTGACCAAATTGAAACGGCGGCGCAAAATCGAGCGTCTCAATTTGCTCGGTCACCGCTTTCGAAACCTCCGGGTGCCCGTGCCCCAGACCAGATGTCCATAAACCCGAGTGACCATCGAGGATTTGCCTGCCCTGATCATCCGTAAACCACACATCCTGTGCAGCAACGATGATGCGCGGATCGCGCTTGAACTGACGATTGCCCGTGTAGGGCATCCAGTAAGCTTCGAGCGGTAATGGGTCAGACATGTGGCCTCCTCCGACTCAGGAGTGTAAACCCACCAGGGGGCGCGACTCACTCCCCTTTTTGGGATAGCCTGATCAATCCGAAGGTGGTATGAATACGGTCTCACTCATCCATCAGAGCAGGAAGACTGGATATGAAACGAAACACGCTCCTCAGTGTCGGCCTCGGCCTCGCGCTACTCGCGGGCCCCTCCCTTGCGCACATCGAGCAGTCCGAACCGCTACAGTCGTTGCGCCAGTCCTACTTCGCGCTGCTGGGCATGACGTTTGCCCCCATGGGCGACATGGTCAAAGGCAAGATCGAGTGGAATGACGATCGGTTTGCCACGTGGGCAACTGACCTCAACCATGCCGCGCAGTTTGGCGTTGAGAGAGGCTTTGCTCCCGGAACTGACAAAGGCACCACCCGAGCCAAACCGAACATCTGGTCTAACATGGACGACTTTCAGAGCAAACTCGCTGATTTTCGGGCCGCTGCAGCCCAACTTGCCGAAACCGCGGCAGCCGGTGAGGCAGGCGCCAGTCGTGAACAATTCGTCGCAACGGGCGGCACCTGCAAAGCCTGCCACGATGAGTACAAGTCGCAGGACTATCTGTACTGAACGAGCCCTCCTGAGTCCAGAGCAGCGTCGGCGTCTCCGCGGCGCTGTTTCGCTGCTCTCACGGACAACAGCTGATCAAGGCTCAATGTTCGCCCCAGTAGGACTTGAACCCACGACCAATCGATTATGAGGATGGGAGAGAGTCCCGCTAGAGCCTTATAAGAGGAAGAATCGTAAGGTTTTTTTTGGGACTGATTTTTGATTTGAAGCCGTCCGAGCCTATACCGAACCGCCGCGCCCTATGAGTTCGCGTCAAGCCGCATAACCTCAAGAGCGATAAGTCATTTCTCAAGCGAAAACCGAACTCGCACCGATAGTTTGCCGCAGGCGCTTCTTAGCGCATAGTATTTATCGTGCTTTTTTAATAGCGAGGCGATTAGTGACAACACCAAAAATAGCCATTTACGGAACGGGACAGTATGCACTGGAGGCCGTACGTATTATTGCCGAGAAAGGCTGGGAGATCGTTGCGGCCTATAACCGCGCCGGTGCCAAGGTAGGGCGAGATCTCGGCGAACTCGCGGAAC
>CALKEI010000076.1 GCA_938085095.1 uncultured Luminiphilus sp.
GGAAGGCGGGGCCCTGATCACGCAATGCGGCGAGCTTCGTCCGCCGCTCCGCGATCAATCGGTTCTCGTCTTCCGGCTGCTGTGGATCACTCACGGTTGTCTCCATCACACACTTTTCAAAGGCCTTGCTTCAGCGAGGCCTGAATAAATGGGTCCAGTGCCCCATCGAGCACCGACTGGGTGTTACGCGTTTCAATACCGGTTCGCAAATCCTTAATGCGCGAATCATCCAGCACGTAGGAGCGAATCTGGCTTCCCCAACCGATATCTGCCTTGCTGTCTTCCATTGCCTGTTTTTCAGCATTGCGTTTGAGCATTTCCATTTCGTAGAGCTTTGCGCGAAGTTGCTTCATTGCGTTGTCGCGGTTCTGATGCTGCGATCGCTCGGTCTGGCAACTGCTTACCAGCCCTGAGGGCTCATGGGTGATGCGTACCGCGGAATCGGTGGTATTCACGTGCTGGCCACCGGCGCCGGAGGAGCGATAGGTATCGACTCGCAGGTCAGCCGGGTTAATTTCAATTTCGATATTGTCATCAATCTCAGGCGAGACAAACACCGAGGCAAACGAGGTGTGTCGCCGCCCACCGCTGTCGAAGGGCGATTTACGCACCAACCGATGCACCCCCGTTTCCGTTCTCAGCCAGCCAAAAGCATATTCCCCTTCAAACTGTATTGTCGCACTCTTAAGACCCGCCACCTCACCGGCAGAAGCCTCCAACAGGGTCGTTTTGAAGCCCTTGTCCTCGCCCCACCGCAGATACATTCGCAGCAACATCTCGGCCCAGTCCTGAGCCTCGGTACCGCCCGAACCCGCCTGAATATCCAGATAGGCGTTGTTGGAGTCGGTCTCACCTGAAAACATTCGCCGGAACTCAAGTTTTTCCAGCGCGAGCTCCAGGCCCTGGAGGTCATGCTCTACTGCATCCGCCGTATCGTTGTCGTCTTCCTCTACTGCGAGATCCAGTAGATCGCTGGCATCGTCACAGCCTGCATCCAGAGTCTCTATGGTCGCCACGACCACTTCGAGGGAGGCGCGCTCACGCCCCAAGGCCTGTGCCTTTTCTGGGTTATCCCATACGCTGGGTTCGGCCAGTTCGAGTTCGACTTCTTTCAGTCTGTCCTGTTTGACAGCGTAGTCAAAGATACCCCCTAAGCACGTCAGTACGTGCGCGGATGTCTTTAATCTGATTGATGAGAGGTGCTATTTCCACGGTGCTTCCAAGATTACAGCCCCTGCTGGGGAGTCGGTGTTCACAAGAGGCGAGAGTCTATCGGGTTGCAGGCAGTACTGCCATCTTCACAACTGCAGTGCCGACCTTAGATCGGCCAGAAAGACTGGATGACGAGCTGAGCACTTCGTTCACCTCGATATTCGTTCACGTCGAGGCGATACAGCGCTCCCATCTGCCGAAGTGGCGCTGCCAACCATTCCTCAACGTCAATGTTAAAGGCGATACCCGCTATCTCCACTCCCTCCACATCCAGTGTCAGCTTCAAATGTTTCTCGCCCACAATGCGATGGCTGCGCACGGCAAATTGACCGTCGAACAGCGGTTCGGGGAAGTGTTGTCCCCAAGGCCCGCCCGTGGAAAGCGCATCCGCCAGTTGCAAACCAAAATCCCCCGGCGCGAGCCCTCCATCACTCTCCTCGGTTTGCTCCGGCGGGACATGACCTACTGCGTCAGCTACCGTGTCTTCTAAAGCGTGTTTGAATCGCTCCAGATCACTCTTTGCAAGAGAAAGTCCCGCGGCCATAGCGTGACCACCGAACTTGGTGAGCAGTCCGGGGTGCCGCGTGGCAACCTGGTCCAGGACATCTCTCAGATGCAATCCGGTAATGGAGCGGCCCGAGCCCTTGAGCTGGCCGTCTCCGGCATCGGCAAAAACCAAGGTCGGCCGATGAATACGCTCCCGAATACGCGAAGCCAGTATTCCGATAACACCCTGATGCCAGTTCGGGTCATACAAGGTCATGGCAAAGGGCAGCGTCGTCGTCTCAAGCTCAAGCGTCTGCAGCTGGGTGAGCGCGTCGTCCTGCATCGATTGCTCGATATCGCGTCGCTCGCGGTTCAACTGATGCAATTTTTCTGCGAACCCTCTGGCCGCTGCCGATGACTCTGCCAGTAAACACTCAATTCCAATCGACATGTCATCAAGCCGACCCGCGGCGTTCAATCGCGGCCCAACAATAAAACCGAGATCGCTGGCACTCGCTGTACGATGATCCCTGCCGGCCACCTCAAACAGCGCCTCGATACCCGGTCGTGCTCGACCACTGCGAATCCGCGCAAGGCCGGCCGCGACGAGAATACGGTTATTGCGATCAAGGGGTACGACATCGGCCACTGTACCCAGCGCGACCAGGTCTAACGCATCTCCCAGATTCGGCTCCTCAATGCCCTCAGAGTTGAACCAGCCTCGGCTGCGCAGTTCTGCTCGCAATGCGCTCAAGACGTAGAACATAACGCCCACACCAGCAAGCGCCTTGCTGGGGAACGGACATCCCGGCTGATTCGGGTTCACAATCACATCGGCGGTCGGCAGCACTTGCCCCGGAAGGTGGTGATCAGTGATCAATACGCTGATGCCCATT
This sequence comes from uncultured Luminiphilus sp., assembly GCA_938085095.1. Classification (GTDB taxonomy): domain Bacteria; phylum Pseudomonadota; class Gammaproteobacteria; order Pseudomonadales; family Halieaceae; genus Luminiphilus. The sequence goes on from CALKEI010000076.1 coordinate 2,595, forward strand.
GCCTGCGCGGCTGACACACCCTCGACGCTCGATATCCCGTTGTCGACCGTTACGATCAGATCCGGCATCTGTGCCGCCGCCATTTCTACAATCTCGGGCGTTAAGCCGTACCCGAACTCAAAGCGATTGGGAACCAAATAGGCCACCTCACGTAGACCCATCTGTTGCAGCACAGTGACCGCCATCGCACAACTGGTGGCGCCGTCGGCATCGAAATCACCAACGATGAGTACGCGAGCCTCACCCTCTATCGCATCTGCCAGCAAGTCAGCCGCTTCACCGATACCACTCAATCTGGTCGGCGGTAACAATTGATCTAGAGTCAGTGCGAGCTCAGCAGGATCCGTAATGCCGCGACCCGCATAGATCCGCTTCAGTATGTCGGGTAGTGCAGCGCTGTTGAGAGCGGAGGTTATGTCGGCCTCGCGCCGACGAATAGCGGGGGCCTTCAGGTTCGGCACTGAGCCGCCATAAAGGCGTGGACTGCGGCGATATCGTTGTCCAGCGTGTCAAAGCGCTCCTTACGATCAAAAAGGTCCGCCAAATGACCCGGTAACTGCGGCACCTCCCCGGTCTCTGCGCGCGCTACGGCCGCGGGAAACTTGGCGGGGTGTGCAGTAGAGAGCGTCACCATTGGACCTTCACCCTGCCGAGAACAGAGCCGGGCTGCGCGGGTACCAATGGCAGTGTGCGGATCAAGTAATTGTCCGGTTTTCAGCCACGCTGCGCGAATTTCCTCACAGGTCTCGTCATCAGACACTCGGGCACTGGTAAACAGTTGCCGGGCCCTCGCCAATGCCGCGTCAGCCAAATTAATTTCGCCGTCTGAAAAATCTGCCATCAACTGGGCAATCTGTGCGGCGTCTCCGTCATACAGATCAAATAAGAGGCGCTCAAAGTTGGACGAAATGGAAATATCCATACTCGGTGACAGCGAAGCCTCAATAGGCTGACGGACATAGTGACCCGTGGTCAGCATTCGATGCAGCACGTCATTGCGGTTAGTTGCGATGACAAGGTTATTCACCGGCAAGCCCATACGATGCGCGAGATATCCCGCATAAATATCGCCAAAGTTACCCGTCGGCACCGAGAAATTGACCGGCTTATCGGGTCCCCCCAGCGCAAAGGCCGCGTAAAAATAGTAGACAATCTGGGCCATGATCCGTGCCCAGTTGATCGAATTGACCGCGACCAGAGATCGTCCGTCCGGAAGAAATGCATCGGCAACAAAGCTGGATTTCACCAGCGCCTGGCAATCATCAAAGTTGCCCCGGATCGCGATATTGTGGACGTTGTCTCCCGGCACGGTGGTCATTTGGCGGCGCTGCACATCCGACACCCGACCGTCGGGGTAGAGAATAAAGATATCGACGTGTTCACAGTGCCGGCAGCCCTCAATCGCTGCACTGCCCGTGTCACCTGACGTCGCACCCATAATCACGACTTTTTCTCCGCGCCGGGTGAGCACATGGTCTAGCAATCGTCCCAACAGTTGCAGTGCGAAATCTTTAAACGCGAGAGTGGGTCCGTGGAATAGTTCGAGCAACCACTGGTCTTGGTCCAGCTGGACCAGCGGCGCTACCGCCTGATGACGAAAGTCACGGTATGAAGCGTCAACTAAATGCGCCAGTGTCTCGCGGTCAATACTGCCTTCCACAAAAGGAGCGATCACCGTTGTGGCCAGTTCGGGGTAAGACATACCGCGCATGGATTGCAGCTCTGCCGCACTAAAGGTGGGTAATGCCTCGGGCAGGTAAAGGCCGCCATCGCGGGCAAGACCTGCCAGCAGCACGCCCTCAAAGTCGAGGGTAGGGGCCTGCCCACGAGTGCTGAGGTATTGCACGCTCAATTCGAGTTTCCTTCCGTTAAGGAGGTCGCAATCATAAACGCCACTTCAATGATCAAAAGATTCGACACGCAGTAGCGCAACATCGGGGCCGATCTCAATGAGCCCGCACAGTTCTTTTACCGCTTCTGTCATTACGGACTCGCGCGCCATATGGGTCAACAGCACAATCGGTGCTGCCGCCTCGTCTGCTGAAGACGGCTTTTGAACCAGAGACGCGATGCCGATACCACGGCTTGTCAAAATCCGGGTAATCTTGGACGTGATATCTGACTGATCAGCGGCCGTGAGCCTCACATACCATTCACTGGCACTATCCCCAGCTGGCATGAGCGGCTTTGCCACCAATTGGCTTACGGGCACACCCAGTGCGGGGCCCGAACCCGCGGGGTTTCGAGCAATATCAATCAGATCAGCACAGACGGATGAGGCGGTGGCAGCGCCACCCGCACCGGCGCCTACCAAGACCAGTTCACCGACTGCATCCCCCACTACCATCACGGCATTCAACACCCCATCTACGTTGGCGAGCTGCTTACTCTCCGGAATCAGTGTCGGGTGAACCCGCATTTCGATGCCCGCGTCACCCTGACGAGCAATCCCCAAATGCTTAACGCGATAACCTAGCTCGGCGGCATATTCCAGATCTGCGGGGGTCACTTCCTGAATACCGTGTTTTACCGGTGCGTCGATATTGAGGGGAACTCCAAAAGCCAGTGATGCGAGGATCACCAGCTTGTGGGCGGCGTCTGTGCCGTCAATATCGTAGGTGGGATCGGCCTCTGCGTAGCCCAGTGCCTGCGCCTCTTTCAACACGTCATCGAAGGCACGGCCCTTGGTGCTCATCTCTGTCAGGATGAAGTTTCCCGTGCCATTAATGATGCCCGCCACCTCGGACACTTCGTTGGCCGCCACAGCTTCACGCAACGCTTTAATAATAGGAATGCCGCCGGCGACAGCTGCCTCAAATCGAATTTGAACGCCGGCTGCCTCCGCCATGGCAATCAGTTCATTACCATGCTCGGCGATAAGTGCCTTGTTGGCCGTGACCACATGCTTACCGTGTTCAATAGCAAGTTTGATGAGGTCATAGGCCACACTCGTGCCGCCAATCAGCTCCACCAGCACATCCACCTCAGGATCACGCGCCACGTTCATGACGTCGCGGCTCACCCGTGCATCACCGTAATCGTGATCAGGGTGTTCCCGACGCGAACCAACACACGTCACGGATAGCACATGACCGCAGCGGGCTGTTAGCGCAGGGCTCTGCTTACGCAGAATCGCTAGCGTCGCCAATCCCACCGTGCCCACACCGCAAATTCCCACCCTCAGCTCAGCGTGACTCATGCCGAGAGCTCCTCACCGGCAACGGGCGGACCTTGACGCAGCACCTTCTTGATTCCGCGGATCGCTTGGCGCGTTCGGTGCTCATTTTCGATCAAGCCAAAGCGCACGAAGCCCTCACCATACTCGCCAAACCCCACCCCTGGAGACACCGCCACGCCGCCGCGCTGCAAGAGCAGCTTGCTGAATTCAACCGACCCCATATGACGAAACTTTTCAGGGATTTCAGCCCACACAAACATGGTTGCCTTGGGCGGCACCACTGGCCAACCGGATTCATTCAGGCCCTCGCACAGCACATCACGTCGGCGGCGGTACATCTCACAGATGTCGCTCACACACTGCTGGTCACCCTCGAGTGCGGCGATGGCTGCCACCTGAACGGGAGTGAAAATCCCGTAGTCGAGGTACGATTTTATGCGCGTCAGCGCCGCAATCAGCTCCGGGTTACCGCAACAAAAACCTACCCGCCAGCCCGGCATGTTGTAACTCTTAGATAAGGTGAAGAACTCGACCGCAATATCGCGTGCTCCCGGCACCTGAAGAATGCTGGGCGCGGTATATCCATCAAACACCAGATCTGCATACGCCAAATCGTGCACGACCCAAATGTCATGCTGTACTGCAATGTCTACTATGCGCTCAAAAAACGACAGTTCCACGCAGTGTCCCGTAGGGTTAGAGGGAAAATTCAGCACCAGCATTTTTGGCTTGGGATAGGTATTGCGAATCGCAAGCTCCAGCTCCTCCAGAAATCCCGCCTCACTCTGCATGGGCACATGACGAAGATCCGCTCCCGAGATCACGAAACCATAGGGGTGGATCGGGTAGCTCGGGTTGGGTACTAGGATCGCATCGCCCACGCCGGTCGTTGCTAGCGCCAGGTGTGCCAGACCCTCTTTGGAACCCAGAGTGACAATGGCTTCCGTCTCGGGATCCAGCGATACCGAGTACCGATTCTGGTACCAGTCGCAGATCGCTTTGCGCAGCCTTGGAATGCCTTTGGACTGGGAATAGCGGTGTGTATCGCCGCGACCCACTGTTTCACGCAACTTCTCAACAATATGAGGTGGTGTCGGCTGGTCAGGATTACCCATGCCAAAGTCAATAATGTCCTCGCCTCGCGCGCGCGCAGCCTGCTTCAACTCACCAATAATATTGAAGACGTAGGGCGGCAAGCGTTCTATGCGTTGGAATTGTGTGTCCACGAAACTGACTCTCGTTTTGTGCGGTGTGACTCAATCCAGTCCCAATACAGTGACCAAGTCCGCTGCGGGGCGATACCCCGGAATCATTTGCCCGGAGCTGGTCACAATAGCCGGTGTGCCTGTCACGCCCATGTCCTGTCCGAGCTGGTACTGAGCGGCAACAGGATTATTCGCGCATTCATTCATCGGCAGGTCGACGCCTGCCTTCAACTCAGTCAGCGTGGTTTGCTGATCATCGGCACACCAGGCCGTGGCGAGTTTCTGCGCTCCCTCCGAATCAATACCACCCCGAGGGAACGCAAGATAGCGCACCTCAATACCCTGGGCGTTCAGTTCATCGACTTCGCGATGCAACTTCTGGCAATAAAAGCAGGTGACATCGGTAAACACGGCGATGTAATCCCGGGGTTCTCCCTGAGGCGAAAACACCAGCATCTCATCGACTGAAACACTCGCCAGCTGCTCCTTTCGGGCTACTGCACGTCGCTCCTCTGTCAGGTTTACTGCGCTGGTAGCGGTAGTCCGATGCAAATCGCCATTTAAAAAGAAGTACGCGCCATCTTCAGTGGCGTAGATCAATGGCCCGTTTTCGATCTGCACTTCGGCGATGCCCGGCGCGGGGCTGGGGCGAGCCGACTCAATAGCAATCGGCTGACCGGCAAAGCCGCTCAATGCGGCAGCCATGCGCGCCTTAAGATCTTCCGCCGCCACGCCTTGAATCACTAACGCGGCAGTGCAAAACAGCACCCAACGCGAGGCGAAACAGCCAGATCTATGTTGTGAAATGTGTTTAAGCGGGCTCATCTTCCTGATTTCTCCCATGGTTCGGGTGATTACCCTGTGGCCCATTGTGAGAGGGCTCAAGGTCAAGGTAGCGCAACCCTTGCGCCACCCATTCGGTTCAACGCCACACCGCACGTGCAGTCAGAAATCGGGAGTGTAAAGGATCGCTATAAAAGGCGCGAATAGCCTAAACGCAGGACCGTTCGCCCTGCCGTTCAGGTCCCAGCCAAAGACCCTCAGGTAGAGAGCTTCTCTTTGATGCGTGCAGCCTTGCCGGAAAGCTCACGCAGGTAATAGAGCTTCGCCTGCCTGACATCACCACGACGCTTCACGTTGATACTGTCAAGCAACGTGCTGTACGTCTGAAAGGTTCGCTCAACACCAACGCCATGGGAAATTTTACGCACGGTAAATGCAGAGTTAAGGCCGCGGTTACGCTTGCCAATGCAAACGCCCTCAAAGGCCTGCAGTCGCTCACGGTTTCCTTCCTTCACGCGCACCTGAACAACAACGGTGTCACCTGGTGAGAAATCCGGCACCTCTTTGCTCATCTGCTCGGCATCAAGCTCGGCAATAATTTTGTTGGTACTCATTACCCTCTCCCATCACCGCCCCAAAGCGGCGACCGATTTATCTAAAAACTGTCTATTTTACGCCCACTGAACCTGCCCAAATTCGGCACGGCAAGCCGGATTTGTGCTGGCCTAGGCTAGCTTTCAGGGGCCGGCTACCCCGAGAGGGCGGGATCATACCTGCTCGGATGGAGATTGTCTGCCCCTGTCGGCCGTTAAAAGATCCCATTTCTTGAGCAATGCGCGGTCTTTCTCCGTCACGTGCTCCCAACCCAGTAGATCCGGTCGGCGATCCAAGGTTCTTCTGAGCGCTTGTGCTCTTCGCCAGCCAGAAATGGCAGCATGATCGCCGCTGAGCAGGACATCAGGCACTCGATCACCTTCATAGACCTCAGGTCGAGTGTAGTGAGGACAATCCAGCAGACCCTCTGAAAAAGAATCCTCCGCCGCAGACGCCTCATGACCGAGCACGCCGGGTAACCAGCGGGTGACGGCATCGATCAACAGCATCGCGGGTAATTCGCCGCCACTGACCACAAAGTCCCCAACGGATAGCTCCAGATCGACCTCCCGGTCAATAAAACGCTCATCCATGCCCTCATAACGGCCCGCCACGAGCACCATACTGGATACCCCAGCGAGCGTGCGCGCGAGCGTTGCGTCCAGCTTCTGTCCCTGGGGCGTCAGCGCGATCACAGTCGCCTCCGCGCCCACTGCCATTTTCGCCTTGGCCAAAGCCGCCGACAATACGGGCGCCTGCATCACCATACCGGGCCCGCCACCGTAAGGTCGATCGTCCACCGTGCCGTGTCGATCGGTCGCCTCGTCTCGGGGATCCTGCAAATGCAACTCACAGAGTCCGCTTTGAAAGGCACGGCCCGTAACACCCCATTCACTGACGGCAGTGAACATTTCAGGGAAGAGTGTGAGCACGGCGAAGCGGCAAAGTGGCAGAGACTCAGGCGTCGGCATACCAATCCACCTCTATCGTGCCACCGCTCAGATCGATCCGGGTCACGACCTCTTCGGGAATCCAGGGAACCAAATGTTCTTGATCATCGACACTCCCCTCGCAGGGTACAATCACGAGCACATCATTAGCGCCCGTCTCGAGCAGCGTTTTCACTCTGCCCAGCAACGATCTCGACTCCGCTTCGGTACACCATACCTCGAGCCCCTCAAGATCACGCCAGTAGACCTCGTCGTCGGGAGCCGCTGGGAAAGCCGCAGTGGCCACCTGAATTTCGAGCCCGCGCATAGCCTCTGCCGCTGTTCTGTCGGTCACCCCATCCAAACAGGCAATAAACCCCTTGCCCTGGCGCTTCAGCGCCTGAACCGTGACTGACTGGGTAATAGTGCTCGGCGCCTTCGACGGCGAGACTAGCCGAAGGCTAGGCAACGTTAGGAGGAGATTTGGATCATCGAGCCGGACCCGAAGCCTGACCCATCCCTTGATCCCATATGCGCCGACGATGTCGGCCAGAATCAGATAATCTTGGCTGGGGAGCGAGGAATTGCGCATTGGGCCCCTCCAGCCGCCAGCGACGCCAGATTAAGCGGCGGTAGCTTCGGCGCCGACCTGATACTCTTTGATCAACTTCTTGACGCGAGGGCTGACCTGGGCGCCCTTCGCTACCCAACCTGCAACCGCCTCTACGTCAATACGCAGCCGCTCTTCTTGGCCGCGTGCAACCGGGTTGAAAAACCCGAGTCGATCGATGAAACGCCCATCACGCGGTTCACGACGGTCCGCTACCGTCACGTGAAAGAAAGGCCGCTTTTTAGAACCACCTCGGGATAGTCGAATGACCACCATAGTGCTATGCCCTCAATATTCGCTGTCAGGCCCCCGATTTCCGGCAACCCTTTATCAAAAGAGCGCGGAGGATACAGTAAACGACAAGACGTGGAAAGGTGCACTGTGACCGCCTTTCATGGGCTTATCGGCGCGGAATGCCGGGGGGCATACCTCCACCGGCTCCTCCTGTCATGCCACCCAGACCACGCATCATTCGCTGCATGCCGCCGCCCTTCATTTTCTTCATCATTTTCTGCAT
>CALKEI010000077.1 GCA_938085095.1 uncultured Luminiphilus sp.
GGCAACGGGCGAAGCGAAGTCGATGAAGCAATGCTTAATGCCGTAGCCGAGGCAACGGGCGGCCGCTACTTCCGCGCGACGTCTCCCGCAGAGCTTGAGGCGGTTTACGCTCTGCTAGATGAACTCGAACCCGTTGAACAGGAAGCCAGCACGTTTCGACCCAAACGCGCTTTGAGCTGGATACCCCTCCTAATCGCGCTGGGATTGGCCAGCTTACTGGCGTTATTGCGCAGCCGTTGGCTGAGCCGTCTGGGCATGGCACCACGTTATGGGTGATGCGGATGATTGACGGTTTTCACCTGCTCCGACCCGAACTGCTCTGGGGTTTGGCACTCTGTCCACTGGTAGCCTTGGCGCTATGGTACCGACGTATTCACCAGGGAGACTGGACCCGGGTCATTGACCCGGAATTACTGCCCCACCTTTTGCCTGAACAGCGCGGCCAGAAAAAACGCTCCAGGGTGTGGGCACCGACCCTGTTGCTCTCGCTGGTCACGCTGGCTGCCGCAGGCCCCAGTCTTCAGCGGGTGGAACTCCCGGTAATCAAGCGCGCCGATGCGCTGGTCATCGTATTGGATCTCAGCGCATCCATGCTGGCCGCAGACGTGCAGCCCAGCCGGGTACAACGTGCCCAGCAAAAAATACTGGATTTGCTCGATACCCGTGACGAGGGCGTCACGGGTCTCGTAGTGTTCGCTGGAGATGCCCATGTCGTCACACCGCTGACCGATGACACGCGCACCATTGCCAACCTGATGCCAGCGCTGTCTCCTGCCATCATGCCGCTACCCGGCGCCGATGCTACCAGCGGGATCGAGCTGGCCTCCGAGCTGCTGCGAGCGGCCGGCGCGCAGGGCGGCCAGGTGCTGTTGATGACCGATGGGCTGCCGCGCTTTGATACCGAAGCAGCCAGGCGGGCGCTTGATGACAGTGACGCAACACTCGCGATTCTCGCCATCGGCACCGCCTCCGGAGCACCGATACCCCTCGCCAGCGGAGGCTTTCTCAAGGACAACACGGGAGAGATTGTGATTCCCACTCTTGAGCGCGCTCAAATTTCAGCCATTGCTGCAACCCTCGATGCACCTTATCAAGAGGTCAGCCTCGACGAGCGAGACATTGAAGCACTCACCCAACGTGATCTGCTGGCGACCGAGGGTGAGCTGGATCTTGATCGTCAGACCGACGCCTGGCAGGACCAGGGGTACTGGCTTGCTGCGCTGGTGGCGCTTCTCGTTCTGCCCGCTTTCCGTAAAGGGGTCGTAGCGGGACTCGCCCTCATGCTGGTCGCCCATTCCCCACCCCCCGAAGCCGCTGAATGGCAAGATCTCTGGTTAACCTCCGATCAGCAGGGCGCCCGACATCTGGCCGCAGGAGACGCAAGCAAAGCGGCGAATGCCTTTACCCATCCCGATTGGCGTGGCGTGGCCGAGTATGAAGCAGGCATCTACGACCGCGCCGCACAGAGCTTTGCAGGCGAAAACACCGCAGACAATTTCTACAACCTAGGCAACGCGCTGGCCTTGCAGGGGGACCTCCACGGCGCAATTGATGCCTACGAGGAAAGTTTGGCGTTACGGCCTGACGCCGAAGATGCCGTCAGCAATAGAGACTTTATTCAATCTCTGCTGGATCAAGAGGAACAGCAGCAGGATCAAGAGGGTGACCCGGAAAATCAAGAAGGCGACCCCTCTGAGGAAAACAACGAGAGCGAGTCCGAAGGTGACAGCTCATCGGAATCCTCGGATCAGGGAGAGCAACAGCCCGACTCTGACAGCGAGCAGAGTGAGGGTGGCGAAAACGAGCAACAGGGCGACAACGAGCAAGAAGGCCAACAAGACCCCTCGATGGCCGACGCACAGGAAAAGAATGCAGAAGCGCTAGAAGCCGCCACTCAGGAACAAATGGCCAAGTTCGATGAGGCACTGGAGGAACAGCAGGCGCTGGAGCAGTGGTTGCGTCGGGTGCCAGATGATCCGGGCGGCCTCCTGCGGCGCAAGTTCCGTTATCAGACTATGCAAAGACTCCGGGAGGGCGAGGAGCCTGATGAATCGATTCGCTGGTAAAACGCGGCTCAGCTTTGCGCTTTCGCTCACTGCGCTATTCTGGACAAGCCTGTCGTTGGCCGAACTCTCGGCGACCGTTGACCGACGGGAGATCGCGATGGGTGAGACCTTGCGCCTAACGCTGCTGGGCGACGCCGGGGAACAGCCCGCAGAGATCGACCTCACGCCGCTCAATCGGGATTGGGAAATTTTGTCCAGATCCAGTGCTACCAATGCACGGTTTATCAATGGTCAGAATCAGGTTACGCGTACGCTCGAAATGGAGCTCGCGCCAATGAGGGAGGGGTCGCTGAGCATTCCTCCACTTAAGACCGGGGGCCGCACCACCACCCCGCTTTCTATCCGCGTGAACCCCGAAGCCGTGGTCGCGCCCGGCGACGCCCTGGTGCTGTTTGAGGCCAGCATCGATCAAGACAGTGTTTACGTGCAGGCTGAAACCACGCTCACCGTCACCCTGCAGCAAGCCATTAATCTCGACGGTGGCGAGATTTCTGTCTTTGATATTCCTGACACCGTCGTGGAAGATCTCGAACGACGGTCCTTCCAACGGCGCGTGGGCAACCGCACGTGGTTGGTCACTGAACTGCGATATGCCATCTACCCTCAAAAAAGCGGGTCACTGGTGATTCCCGCTATTGGCTTTACTGCCAGGGAGGTACAGCCTGGCCGCTCACTGCTCGGCGCTCGGCTAGGACGGCGGTTACGGATGGCCTCCGAACCCATCGAGATCAACGTCAAGAGTGTGCCGGCCAGCTTCCCGGGTGAGGTTTGGCTGCCGGCGCGCAGTCTTTCGCTTGAGGAAAACTGGTCTATCGATCCCGCATCACTCAATGTCGGAGACTCCACGACCCGCACACTCACCCTCAACGCTCGAGGATTGCAGGGCAGTCAATTGCCGCCCCTAAGCAGTGTTCAGGGCTCACTTAATATCCCAGAGCTGCGCTTTTACCCTGATCAGGAGTCGATCGATCAGAGTGAATTGGCCGACGGGCTGCAGGGCCGGCGGGTGCAAAGCGAGGCGTTAGTCGCCCGTTCTGGCGGCGCCTGGATGCTGCCCGAGATTCGGATTCCGTGGTGGAATACCGACACAGACAGCCTCGAATTTGCCGTATTACCGGCACGCGAGGTGAACGTGGCCACGACCCCGGCGGCTGAGCTGACGACTATCGATGCCGCCGCCGGAGGAAAT
>CALKEI010000078.1 GCA_938085095.1 uncultured Luminiphilus sp.
GATCTTCACCAAAGACGCAATGCCTTTTCATCATATTCCGGACGACATCCCAAGCTTCGAGGAGCTGCCACCGGGGTTTTGAAGAGCCCCTCGGTCACCTGCTCGTCTCGCGTTTTGTCTGCGGGAGTGGCGCCTCCCACAACAAGCGCGGCTGAGGGCCCGCCTCGGTCGCTGGCGATGCGTTGCTGATAGATCTCTTTGAGCAGAGTGCTGTTACTCCAAGCGAGCCCAAGTCTCCTTCAGTACGTACTTACCCAGATCGACTATTTGCGTAAACGAATTGCCATCTGAGCTCACTGAGACCTCGACTTCAAAGGTTTGGCCAATGAGTTCATGGCTCGAGTGATTATCGATGACTTCGGTGAGTGATCCGTCCGCATAGACATACGTTCCGTGCCCGACGGAGAGGTAAGGTGGCGCGTCGTCTGTTTGGGCAGGGTAGTAGGTGTAAAAGACCCGATCTGACGTGAACAACTTAATTTGCCGGGGTTCGATGAGTGCTATCACTTCGTCGTTATAAGAAGTGCTGGCGATCTGCCAGACGCCCTGCAAGGCAGCAGGGTCAGCTGCAGCGCGTGCGGTGACAACAAGCAAGATAGAAAATAAAACTCCACGCATGGTGTGTTCCTCGATTACTGTTCGGACAAAGATTGAGCTTGTTGCCGCCTCTGGGCAATGATGATGAGATGAAGCGGGCGAATGGTCGGTTGACACGCGGTATGTGCATGTTGGAGGTGCGCCTGTTGCGCAGCTTGTGCGTGCCGGAGACCGAAATTCAGTGGGATAGTGGCAGTCTATGGTGTTAATTCGAACGTCAATGAGCTCGCGGGCCAATAAAATTGGTCGCCGCCTGGGGTGTGCGCTGCTGCTTTCTCAGCTCGCTTTTCTTAGTCTGGCGCAGGACCAGACGAACATGCCTTATCTCATTGGGCAAGGCAGGGCGGATATTACTGGCCCAGCAGTAGGCATGCCCCTATGGGGTTTCGGTCGGCCTGACCAAATTAGTGAGGGCATCCATACTCGCTTGCGATCGCGAGCGTTTATAGCGGTGCAGGCGACGGACCCTAAGCGGCGACTTGTGTATGTCAGCGCTGAGCTGGGCAGTATTGACCACCACATTACCCTGGAGGTTGTTGAGCGCTTGCAGCGGCGCTTCGGAAAGATCTACACCCTCGACAATGTGATCATAAGCGCGACGCACACTCATGCGGGCCCCAGCGGGTACTGGCACTCGCGCACAGATACCGGACTCGATGGCGGTTTTTATCCCGCACACTTCGACGCAATTGTTGCCGGTATTACGACCTCGATCGTCACGGCGCACGAGAATCTGCAACCGGGAAATATTCTGGTTAACACAGGTCATGTGGCCGATGCTGGCGTCAACCGTTCGGTCAGTGCCTATCGGCAGAATCCGCAGCACGAGCGCGACCAATACAGTGAAAATACCAACACAGCCATGACGCTACTCAAGTTCGTGGGGACTTCTGGCGCGCTGGGCGCGATCAACTGGTATGCCCTTCACCCCACGGCAATGAACTATTACAACCGTCTCATATCGGGTGATCACAAGGGTTACGCTTCGCTGCGCATGGAGCAGCAGGGCACACGGCACGCTTCAAACGACGATTTTGTCGCTGCGTTTGCCCAGTCTGACCCAGGTGATGTCACGCCCAATACCAACCTCGATAACACCGGCCCTGGAGAAACCGACGTGGAGACGACTCGAATTATGGGTCAGCGGCAGTTAATGGCTGCGCAGACGCTGTTTGATGAGGCGCAGGAGGCACTTGCTGGTGTCATCGACTCACGGCGCATCTATGTGGATTTAAGCCGCTACGAGATCGGTGACGAATTTACTGGGGCGGGCACGCAACGCACCTGCGCTTCGGCTTATGGTTATGCTTTTGCGGGGGGTTCCACGGAAGACGGGGGAGGGCACTTTTTGTTCAAGGAAGGCATGACTGAGCAGAGTGTCTGGCGAGACTGGCTGGTAAGGCTCATCATTGGCGCCCCGAAATGGACCGAGCCGGTAGCGGCTTGCCAAGCGCCCAAAGCCATCTTGCTAGAGACCGGCACGGGCACGCCTCCGCTACAGTCTCAGATACGCTCGATCACTGTGGCGCGCATTGGGCAACTCGTGGTGCTCGCCTTGCCAGCGGAGGTAACTACGATGGCTGGCAGGCGGCTGCGTAACAGCGTAATGGCTGAGCTGGGTGAGTGGGCACAGTACGTTGTGTTGGCGGGCTACGCTAATGGCTATGCTGGATATATCACCACGCCTGAGGAATATATGTTGCAGCAGTATGAGGGGGGGCACACGTTGCACGGTCGCTGGAGCCTTCCTGCGTACCAGCAAATCGTGAGTCGGTTGGCTGCGGCGCTGGAATCAGGCGCGCCGGTAACGTCTGCAACCGTCTACGATGACTGGCGGGGATTATCCTCAGGTCTGGCCTTGCCCACTGGCGGCGTGAACACACCACCCGGTGGTGCGCGTTTGGGTGAGGCCATCATGCAGGTCGAGCCGCGGTATCACCCGGGACAGGCGGTTACCGCGCGATTTTGGTCGACCAATCCAACGGTGAGTTTCCCGAGGGGTAAAAATTATATGCTGGTGGAGCGCAGTACCGCTGCCGGGTGGCGGCAGGTCGCGGACGATAGCGACTGGAGTACGCGTGTGCGCTGGCAGCTGAATTCCGGGGCATATGTTGCCGAATTGAGCTGGACGATTCCTCAGGGCACGACCCTGGGCGAGTACCGCGTTTCACACTTTGGCTTCGACGCAAGTGGTACTGAGTTTAGGGGGACGTCTACCGTATTTGAGATTGCCAGTGATGAGACCCCGTAATAGCGTAGTAGAATCCAGAGCGCTCAGGCCGACAACGCATCGTATCGATCGGTTTTCGCTCAAGGAGTTTGGTGTGGTGATAAAGAGGCCTGACAACAAATGAACGAGCCACTGATATGGCTCGCCTTGGGTGCGCTATCGGTTCAAGGCGGTCTGTTTTATGCCAAAGAGCTACTCCCGCTCGACTTTTGGTTGCTTACTGTATTCAACTGGAGCTGTCTGTTCGCGCTGCCTTACGCCATCAATGCCTCCATTCTGTAGGCAACGCTTTACCGCGGTGCGATTTGCGTAATCGTGGCGCGTATCTTTTCGAGTGGCTGTGGCTTACTGTGTCGTTTTAGCTCGGTTAAAAAAGGAGGCGTAATGAAAACCTACATCATCACTGCACTTTCCGTTTTGGTGCTGGCCTTTGGCGTTCAAGCAGGTCATCACGAAAAGGGTGAGACGAGCGCAGACACTGTGATCGGAACAACCTATTCAGAGGACGGCGCTGCCCATAGCTTGTTTGCGGGCAACACCGACAACCAGCAGATTTGGATTGATTACATACAGGCCCACAACGACAGGGATCTGGACAAGATCGCAGCGATTAATGCCGAAGATTGGACGGGTTACGTTCCCGACGGCTCGGTGATCAAAGGTAACGCCACCCATATAGAGTGGCTCGACGACTGGTTTAAGTCGGCCGATAACCCACAATGGACCGTTAAATGGATGATCGCCAATAGCGGTTCAGACGATGGCGGCGAACTGCAGACTTGGCTGACCACCGGCAATGACATCACGTTTAATGATGCCGATGGCAACCGGGTAACCGAGCACCATGTGCATGACGTGCAGTTTGTGGGGAACCAGATCAAGCTGATAAACGTGTACTCGCGGCCAGCGCCTCAGGAGTGAAGCGCTCGACGGGCGGCGTCACAGATAATGGATCTCAAAATTTTTCTGACCGTATTTCTGGCAGTTTTTGTTGCAGAGCTGGGGGATAAAACCCAGCTCGCGACGATGTTGTTCGCGGCAGATAAAGAGGTCAGTAAATGGATGGTGTTCTGGGCGGCTTCGGCGGCACTAGTGGTCGCCTCGGCGTTCGGTGTGCTGGCGGGCACTTTGCTATCCGAATTTATTAACGAGCGCTATTTGCATTATTTGGCGGGCGTCGGATTCATCCTGATAGGCGTCGTGACGCTGTTTCGCGCTTAGCTGCTCGGTTTGCTGTCACTGTGGACTCTGCATCGGCCGCGAGTTCAGGGCCGATGGAAAAGGGGCGCCGAGCGCCCCCGGTTTCAAGCGCTATTCGGCGGAGTAAAATTGCTCACACTTCTCAAATTGGTCGTTAACCACTTCATCGATTAGCGCAACCGCCTCATTATAAGACGCTCCCCAAGCTGCGCCTGAGAGGTAATCATCAAACACTGCGCCGTGCGTCTCGACCGACGAGGTGATCGATTTGAGATAATAAGTGCCTGCTTCGTGCTTACCTCCACCTACTGCGACAAAAAGCCCATTCATAAAGGTGTCGTGACCGGCCGCGATGACCTCTGCTTCCATTTTGGTAATGGCGGCAATAAAGGACGGCATGTTGGCTGGCGAGACTTTGATTCTCATAGCACGTTCATAGCCTGGATCTAAGCGAGGAAAGGGCTTCAGTGGTATCCAGGTCGTGCCATATTTAAAGTCTCGCTGACTCGCCATATCGGCGGGCGCTTTGCTTGGATCGTACTTGGAGGCGCCGATAATGGCGCTCGAGACGCTTGGGAAGGCATTCCACATCATGATTTGACCGGTGTAGTCACGTCCAGAAATCGTTTCGCAATATCCGGCAGCCTGAGCGCCAATCATCTCGAACAGAGCCGGGTTTGACGCTACAGATTTGATGTAGCTTTCCGGATCCTTAGCGGAAACAAATAGCGTCGTGAAGGCGCCATTGCCCTGTGCCGATTCGGCGTGATCATCAGCAAACGCCGGGGTTGCCAGTGCTATTGTGAGAGACGCCAATAAAAATCTGATTTTCATTCTCTTTCCCTTTGGTTGTTTTGTAATGGTTGGCGACGCCGAGGACGCGCACTCCGGTTGCTGGGAGCCTATGGTGACGGCAGCGCCTCCCGATCATAGAGATTTCGTGCTGCTTGATCCAGCGGGCATCTACTCAGGGCAGTAACCGGTGGTCCGCCTCTGATAAACCGGCGTACAGATCCCATCGAGTCGTCATCGGAGCGCTTGCTTTGAAACGCCTGCTCACCGTTCTTTTCCTGAGCATCGCCAGCCCCGCAAGGGCACTTGCCGAGTCCGCGGTGCACATTGTGATTCCCGAAGGGGCGTTTAGTAATCATTTGGCCTCGGGGGGCGCTATTGCAAACGTGCCCGTGGGCAAAGTGATGCGTATTTCCTTTGACTACAGCGAGTACGATCACCGCCACCCCTATCTCATTGCCGATCGCTTCTGTGCATTCAACCAGTTTATTCGCTGGGGTTCGGCCACTCACCCGTCTCTCGGGCAGATCGATCTGGTGTGCGTCAGGGCGAGAGAGCAGAAGCGAAATACTCCGCTTCTTGGTGGCCACTAGTTTCACTTTTCACTGTGGGCCAGGTGAATAAAAGACACTGTGGTGGAGACAACAGGCATGCAAATACAGAGACGTTTTATTCTTAGCTTTATTGTAGCGGTCGTTGGGGTGCGGGCATCGTTAAGCTACTCACAGGATCCCGGCGTCAGCCCTTTCGGTAATGATGTGGACTGGGAGCATCCGGCACCAGAATCCTCTCAAGTTGCTCCGAGTAGATCGCTACCAGTCTTAGTCACGTTCGAGGCACCCATCAGGGAGGGGCAGCAGGGAGCCGTTCGCGACCTTGTCGCGCGCATGGTGGCCTTCAGTGAGGCTGATGAATCAGAAACAGTCCTCTATCGGGTTTTCATTCGCGAGGATGAACGGATACTGACTTTCATCGAGGCCTACACTGACAGCGATGCCATGCGTGTCCATGACCAGCGATTCATTCAGCATTTTGCCGACGAAATGGGTGCGCTGACCCAAGGTGGCCGCTTGTGTATCTATGGCGAGGTATCGGGCGTTTACAAGGCTTTCGCCGCCGAAAATGACCTAGAGGTGGAGTACTTCAAGTCTCTAGCGGGGTTTCAGAGGTAAAATACTGATTTAACTGACTTTCTGTGGGGCGCTGGACCCGGGCCGACGCCACCTCGATCTTGCTTTCGAAATGAAATACTACCTGCTACGGCGGTGAACGTGTCGGTCCCGACGCCCTCTAAGGATCGGTCATGGATGACACCGCCACGGAAGGCGCACCAGGGACGGCGGCACCCACCGCGCCGCTCCAAGCCCTGTTGGTGATCTGAGCGGCCCCAGTACATCGCCATGCTCCAGCAGGCCCAGCGCATTTCGCCGTGCAGGACGGTATGATCACTGCCTCGGCCGCCCCATTAAGAGGCGCCATGATTCCTAGGCAAGGGCGTGATAGTGATGCGGAGCAAAACCATATTGAATGAATTGGGCGCAATGGCGCTATGGGTCAGCGCGTCATTTCTGCTTGGCTCCGCGATGAGTGAGGCCGAGGATTATGAATTGCAGGCTACGGTCCAAACTCCCGATATTGCCTTTGAATCTGAGACGGACATTGGTCTGTGGGCGCGTTTCCATTTCGCCATCCACACTGAGGACTTCGACAGTACGCGTGAGTTCTACCGCCAGCTTGGTTTTACCGACGGTATTGGTGGCTTTCCGGTAACTAATACCCACGCAATGGCAAGAGCCTTGGGCATGTTTGATGTGTGTCAGTACGAACTCGAGAAAGGCGAGGTATTGCTCTTTCCGGGCGCAGAGAACACGACGGGCATTGATTTATTGCAGTGGCGGGTACCGTTTAACCCCGAGCCCCCTTATGGCAGGCCAAATCATCTCGGCATGGCCTATGCCACGCTGATGACAAGCGACCTCCTGGCCGACTATGCCTTGCTCAAAAGTCGGGGCGTCGAATTCTTGAGCGCGCCGTATGGTGCGCCCGGCAACCGCTTTGTCTTTATGCGTGACCCCGACGGCATCTACTTGAAGCTTGAAGAGAGCCCCATCCCCAGGTTCGCGAGCGACGTTGAGCAAACTCAGATCGTTGGCATGCCCTACATCGGCATCAATGTCAGCGACGTCGAGGCGTCAGTCGGGTTTTATAAGCGTTTTGGGTACACCAACGTCCGTTGGATTAATGAGCAGACACTGAGCCTCGAAGAATCCGCCGCGTGGGGCTTTGATCAGGCCGTGCGATACCGGGGTGCCGATGTCGCCATTGATCGAGGTGACCATCATCGGCTCCGTCTGTTGCAGTGGCTAGAACCGTTCGACTCTGAGCCTGCTTATCCGCCGCCGATCAACCATAAGGGTATTAATCGTCTTGCACTGACGGTGCCGGATGTCGAGCGTGCCACCGCCATCCTGAAAAATCAGGGTGTGCCATTTCTCTCAGAGGTGGCGCCCTGTTGCTCGGGTACCGATACCGATACCGGAGGAATCGTTCATGCCATTGACCCGGACGGTGTTTTTCTCGAGTTGGTCGGTAACCTGACCCCTAGACCGGTGCCGCCTCAGCCTGCCCACTGCCCGCCGCTGGAAATCCGTTATCCCGCCTCGACGCCATGAACATAGAGAGCTACATCCCAGCAATAGCTGCGGCGTTCTTGTTGAACGGATCAAGCGGGCGGTGAGTGCGACGAGCCCCGGTATTTTTTTCGAGGCGATGCTGTATTTTAGGTGCTGCAAAGCGTAATGAGTGTAGAGCTACTGTTACATAGATGAAGAGTAAGGAGATGAGATGAGATTTTTACTAGCAGGGTTGGCGTTGCTAGCTCTTGGAGCACAGGTGCAAGCGCAGGAATATGAGGTGCGCTCGGAGTTCATGTA
>CALKEI010000079.1 GCA_938085095.1 uncultured Luminiphilus sp.
TGTTCTGGCGCCACCGTAAAAATGATCTGCCGGGTGTCCCCCCCAAGCTCCTGCACCTCATATCGGGCGCACTGCTCCTGCTCGCTATGAAGCTCGCGCTCACCGAAGCGTCGGTCATTATGGTCGCCGCTACATTGGGTATAGCAGGTCTTGCTCACGCCGCAGATCTCGGCCGCTCATTGCGCGAATTCTGAGGTTCGCAGCGGGAACGGTTTTGTCTCACCCCTCCGATGGACTTTAGCGTCCGTCCCAATGAAAACGATCGGACAGCCGACGTAACACCTGCTTTGACGAATATCATGCGGCGTCGAGGCAGTCGACCGGCGAATCTGTTAGATTTTCATTCTGTTTTAGACACCCGCCTCCCCTTTATGCGCGCCAAGTCCCCTCTGCTACCGGGAGTGCTCTTTCTCTCGTTCACTTTCGCGGCTCACGCCAATCACCCCATTGTCCAGCCCGGCGCACCGGGCGAGACGCCTCGACTGTTGAGCCCAGAGCAGGCGATCGCAGTGGCCGATACGCGCTACACCGCTAGCGACGCAATCTTCATGCGGAACATGATCCCGCACCACCAGCAAGCTTTGGAGATGTCTAAACTTGCTGCCGCGCGCACCAACTCATCCGAGGTACTGGACATCTCGGGAAGAATAGAGGCCTCGCAGGGCGATGAGATTGCCTTTATGGAGCAGTGGCTACTTCAGCGCGGGGAACCTGTAAGGATTGAGATGCACTCTCATGCGAATCACAGCATGCGGGGCATGGCAACACCTGAGCAAATGGAGGCACTGGCGGCGGCCTCAGCGACCGAGTTTGACCGCCAGTTTCTCACACTCATGATCACGCACCACGAGGGCGCGTTGCACATGGTGGAGGCGCTGATGGAGCAACCGGGCGCGGCCTATGACCCAACGCTGTTTGAATTCACCAACGATGTGACCAACGATCAATCAAAGGAAATTGAAGTGATGCACGGCATCCTACTGGGACTCTCAGAGGATCCGCGCGCAGGCCTCGCGCCCGGCTTTGACAATGCAGAAGAGGCCATCTGGAATGTTCGAAAGATAGCGGTATTGGCCAAACCGGCGGGGTTTTATGATCCGGCTAACCCGGCCGAATTACCGCCCGAACGTTTTTTGCAGAGCGACTCTGAGCACATGGGGCGTGATGACGTCGACGACATTGCTGATCACCCACTCAATCACGACACTCCAGAGATGGGCCAGGCCTCCCTACCGAAAGCTTCAAGCGGTGACGAAAATGATACGTCGAAGCCGGACCCGCGCTCACCGATGCTGAGCTTCTCTAACACGGACATTGCGTTCCGTGACAACGTTATGGTCGCTGGCAGCTACCACGGATTTAATATCTACCAACTCGACGAAGGAGGCATTCCTGACTTGATGGCCTCGGTAGTGTGCCCCGGAGGACAGGGTGACGTATCCATCGTGGACGACTTACTGATCATGTCGGTAGAGGAGACGCGCGGGCGCGTCGACTGCGGCCTGCAAGGTGTCGAAGCAGAGATCAGTGAGGAGCGATTCCAAGGGTTGCGTATTTTCGATATCTCGGACCTCACGCGACCCACACAAGTGGGCGCAGTGCAAACTTGTCGTGGGTCTCATACCCATTCTGTGGTCTCAGGCCCCGACGCCAATGGCAACATCATCGTCTACAACTCAGGCATATCGCGAATCCGCGACGAAGAGGAACTCACTGGCTGCGTCGACGAGTCACCGGGGGATGATCGCACCGCCCTATTTCGCATCGACGTCATCGAAATTCCGGTCGCTAACCCCGCCGAATCCCGCATTATCGACAGCCCTGCGGTGTTCGCAGACCCCAAAACCGGGGCACTCGCCGGCCTCTGGCGGGGCGGTGACCATGGCGACGACACGCAGGAAACCTATCGCACGGATCAATGTCACGACATAACGGTGTTCCCGAGTCTGAATCTGGCGGCCGGGGCCTGCTCGGGAAACGGGATCCTTTTTGATATCACAGACCCGCGAGCGCCCGAACGAATCGACGCTGTAAGCGACATAGGTTTTGCCTACTGGCACTCCGCGACGTTCAATAATGACGGCACCAAAGTGCTGTTTACCGACGAGTGGGGCGGCGGCACCCGGCCGCGATGCCGGACCTATGATCCTCTCACTTGGGGCGCCGACGCCATTTATGACATTGTCGATAGCAAGCTGGTATTTAGGAGCCACTTCAAGATGCCGGCTCCTCAGGGTGAAACCGAAAACTGCGTTGCCCATAACGGCTCTATCATCCCGGTGCCCGGTCGGGATATTTTTGTGCAAGCTTGGTACCAAGGTGGGCTTTCAATCATTGATTTTACTGATTCTGCTAACCCCATCGAGATCGCCTACTTCGACCGTGGCCCGATTGATGATGAAGACCTGGTGACGGGGGGGTATTGGTCGACGTACTGGTATCAGGGACGCATCTATGGAACGGAAATCATCCGCGGAGTCGATGTCTTTGCCCTGATACCCAGTGAGTACCTCAGCGCGAATGAAATCGCCGCCGCGGAAATAGCTAATCAGGGAGCGGCTTTCAATCCGCAACAGCAGTTACCCGTCACGTGGCCGGCAGTACCCGCAGTGAGTCTCGCGTATCTGGATCAATGGGTTCGGTCTCATCCCGAGCAGCGTCAAACGCTAACACCACTTTATGAGACACTCCGTGCAGCAGATACAAAATTAATGAACAAACAACCGGATAGGGCGCTTGCGGCGTCTTTGACTGACTGGGCTGCCACCGCTGATATCTCTTTTACTGCAGCGTTGCGAGATAGTCTGCGTGCGATCAGCCGCCGACTCTCTGTGGCACCACCTACCCGGCTCACCAGTCAGGCTGCTTCTCAGGAGAACGAATGACAGAACTCGCCACTCGAGTTGAATCTACGGGATTCTACGCAGGACAGAATCGCTGGGTTGCAATAGCCGTAAAAGTGATTGTGGTGAGCCTGGTGTTGTGGGCGTCCCTCGCGCACGACGCGGGCGACATACTGATGGATATCCAATCAGCCACCATTGGTTACTTCAGAGGCTGGTATGTCTACGCCTCTGCCGCCTTCATGGTGATGAGCCTCGCGTTGGCTTTGATGCCCTCTACCGGTCGCATTCGTCTGGGAGCGGACGACACCAGACCTGAATTCAGTCGCTTCGCCTGGTTTTCAATGATGTTCGGCGCCGGGATCGGCGTGGGGATGCTGACCTATTCTACCGCTGAGCCGCTTGCACACTTTGCTAACAATCCCGATGTGATCATGGGCGCAACCACCGCGTTCGATCGAGACAATCTAGCCGCCGCCTACAAATGGACATTGCTCCACTACGGGCTGACTCCATGGGGGTGCTATGCCATTGTGGGTATGTCCTTGGCTTACTTTGCCTACCGCCGCGATATGCCACTGACGATTCGCTCGCCGTTTACCGCGGTACTGAGTCCTGAATCAGGTAGGCGGGTCGGTGCGGTAGTTGATACCGCAGCGATTCTCGCCACCATCATCGGTATCGGCGTCACCATTGGCTACGGCGTCAATCAATTGACCTTCGGGATTGACCAGATCACGAATTGGCAGTGGCTGGTCACGGATGGCAGACCCAGCCTGACAGCGCTGTCATTGGCCGTCATCTTTCTGACTTGTGCGGCCATGCTATCTGCTCTGTCTGGCATCGGTCGGGGCATTCGCTGGCTGTCCAACCTGAATATGGCCTTGTCCTGGCTGCTACTGGTCATCTTTATTGTATTCGGCGCCACTGCATTTGCCGGAGAGATGTTTGTGGTGGGGTTAACCGAATACCTGCAAGCCATTCCGGCAATGTCTGTGACTATCTGGAACGGCACCGACACAGAGAGCGCCCGCGCACTGAGTGACTGGCAAGCCAACTGGAACATTTTTTATTGGGCTTGGTGGATAGCCTTTACGCCGTTTGTAGGCCTGTTTCTCGCCCGAGTGTCGCAGGGCAGAACCATTCGTGAGTATGTCGTAGGCGCGATTTTGCTCCCTTCACTCATGTGCTTCGCCTGGTTCTGCATCATTGGCGGCACCGCTCTTGATCTTGAGCTTCGCGGCGTTGCCGGCGGAAACATTCTTGGCGCTGATCTTTCGGCGCAGCTGTTTGCAACAGTGGACAGCCTGTTCGCTGCGGATTGGGTATTCCCGGTAGCGACGCTCTGCGTGGTGCTGCTGATCACCTACCTAGTAACGTCAGCAGACTCAGCAGTGCTCGTCATTAATACGATCGTCTCGGGCGGTGCGCCCAACGGTGTGCGCAATCGCCATATCGTACTTTGGAGTGTGGTCCTTGGGCTGGTGATTATCACCCTGCTCTTTGCTGGCGGCATGGACGCGCTGCGCTCTGTAATGATTATCGGGGCCTTGCCGTTCTCGGCTGTCATGCTGTTTATGTTAGGCGCGTTAATTTACGGTATCTGGCAAGACAGCCGAGCCGCGGGCTGAATCCAGCTTCACACCATTGAGAGGCGTCATAGCCAAGGAACCGCGCTAACCAGTGTTGCGCATACCTGCTGCGATACCTGCCATAGTGACCATCAGCGCCTGCTGACTGTCTGTTCTTTTTTCTGCGCGCACGCGTCGCAACAGCTCTGCCTGAAGCAGATTGAGAGGCGCCGTATAGATGTTGCGCAAACCAATCGACTGCTGTGCCCACGAATCATGAGCAAGCAGCTCAGTGTTGCCCAAAATCGTCAGCAAGGTCTCGATGTCCTGCTGCAGTTGAGCCCGCAACCGCTCACCGACCGGAGCCAGATCGGGCTCGACCAACAACTGATCATAATGTGCTGACAAGGTGTGATCAGACTTCGCGAAGACCATTTCTAGCATCGATAAACGCGCGCGAAAAAAAGGCCACTCCTCAAGCATCTCTTGCAACATTTTCAGGCCGCCGTCATGCAATATGACCTTGAGCGCCTCGCCCGCCCCCAACCAAGCAGGCAGCATCAAACGGTTTTGCATCCAGGCAAAAATCCAAGGAATAGCGCGAAGACTCTCGATCCCACCATCGGATGTTCGACGCGCCGGTCTCGAACCCAGCGGCAAGGCAGCCAGCTCCTGCTCCGGTGTTGCTTGCCGGAAAAAAGGTACAAACTGCTCATCTTCACGAATCCAACGCCGGTAAACGTCACAGGACTGTGTAGCGAGCTGATCCATCAGGGCACGCCACCCGTCAGTGGGTTCCGGAGGAGGCAGAAGATTGGCCTGCAGAATCGCGCTCGCATACTGCCCCAGAGTATTCACCGCAAGGGATGTCATACCGAGCTTAGTGCGAATCATTTCGCCCTGCTCTGTGACCCGCAACCCCTGCGCCAGCGTTCCCGGTGGCTGAGAGAGCAACGCCTGATGTGCTGGAGCACCACCCCGGCCAATCGTGCCGCCACGGCCATGAAATAATGTGAGCGCGACTCGGTGTTTTGCACAGGTCGTTAATAAAGCCTCCTGAGCCTGATATTGCGCCCACCCCGCAGCTAACATGCCAGCATCCTTGGCACTGTCTGAGTAGCCGATCATCACCATTAATTTTTTATCGATACGGGCGAGGTAAGCCGGATCTTCGAGCAAAGTATTGACTACCGAAGCAGCACTCTCCAAATCGGCCAGCGTCTCAAACAGCGGGACTACTGGCATCTGCTCTGAACAGCCGGTGGA
>CALKEI010000080.1 GCA_938085095.1 uncultured Luminiphilus sp.
TGCACTTTGCGCGGCATGCTGCAAAGAGACCTCCGGGTCGCGAACCTGAAGCACGAAGGCCTGCGGGTCAGCAATCACGTACTGAACAGACATACTCACTTCAACAATGTTTTCGTCCTGAGTGAGCATAACCTCGCGCAAACCGGCGGCACGCACTTTCGTTGTATTGACCGTAATCACCTCATCGATGAGAGGCGGATTCCACTGCAGACCCGGTGTGAGCGTAGAGTGGTACTCACCAAACCGCAGCACGACCGCGCGCTCCTGCTCGTCGAGCTGATAAAAACCCATCAGCCCCCACACCAGCAGGATGCCACCGAAGACCATGCCTAACAGGGCGCCGGAAACACCGCCCTTCGCGGGGCCACTGCCACCGCGGCCGCCTCCAAACATACCGGCTAGTCGTTGCTGAAGCTTTTTGAAGGCCTCGTCGAGATCTGGCGGACCCTGATTGCCTCCGCCCCAGGGGTCACGAGGGCCTTTATTACCGCCACCGGGCTCATTCCATGACATAAGTGTGTTCCTCATTAGCAGGCCGGACAGTCTAACAAACCCCGGCACAAGTTCGGGGTTTTGATAGGAAAACCTTAATGCCTATTAATGCCTATTCATTCCGTAGCGATTCGGCCCCGATCAGGGGTTCAATCGTCGCCAGTCAGCCAGGGGTAGACGCACGTGCAAGCGGCTACTGCCATCGGGCTCCCATTCTTCCTTACACACCGCGCCCATTTCATAGAGCGCTGCGCGCAACCGCGCGCGACGAGGATGGAGGGTGATCTCCTCGTCAAATAATGTGCGCGATAGTCGCTCCCTGACCGCCTCAACCAGCAAATCAATACCCTCACCAGTTGCTGCTGAAAGATACACCGCCGTGGGTGTGCCCGCCTCATCACGAACAATACGTGCGGGTTGTTCCAGCAAATCCAGCTTATTAAACACCATCAGCTGCGGTAGCCCATCTGCCTTGATCTCGCCCAGCACCGCCTCGACATCGGCCATTAATTCGTCGCGATTGGGCGCCGAGACGTCAACCACGTGAAGCAGCAAGCTCGCATTGGCGGTCTCCTCCAGAGTGGCCTTAAAGGCCTCGACCAACGTGGTAGGTAAATCCGAAATAAACCCCACAGTATCGGCAAACAACACTGGGCCGAGATGCTCGATGTCGACTCGCGCCAACGTCGGATCCAGCGTGGCAAACAACTTATCTGCCGCGTAAACCTCGGAAGCCGTAATGCGATTAAACAACGTCGACTTACCAGCATTGGTATAGCCCACCAGCGACAGTACGGGCAGCTCTGCCCGCCGCCGCGCGCGGCGGCTCTGTTCACGCTGGTTACGCACTCGCTCCAGGCGGCCCTGAATAGATTTAATTCTTGCTCGCAATAAACGGCGGTCGGTTTCTAACTGGGTTTCACCCGGCCCGCGCAATCCAATACCGCCCTTTTGACGCTCCAAGTGCGTCCAGCCACGCACGAGTCGAGTACTCATGTGAGTGAGCTGAGCCAACTCAACCTGCAACTTTCCCTCGTGTGTGCGAGCGCGCTGCGCAAAGATATCCAGAATCAATCCTGTTCTTGCAAGCACCCTGCAGCAAAGGATCTGCTCCAGATTGCGTTCCTGGCTCGGGCTGAGCGGATGATTAAAAATCACCAGCTCGGCCTCGTGTTCACGACAGGCACTCGCAATCTGATCGAGCTTTCCCTCTCCCACAAAGGTGCGGGCGTGCGGGGCGTTCCGCGACCCGGTAATGGCCGCTACGGGTTCGCCGCCGGCGGAAGCGACCAGCTCCTCGAATTCCAAAAGGCTCAGGTCGCGATCCGTCCCGGCCAGCTGCAACTGCACTAGCACAGCACGCTCACCGCCCTGATATCGCTCAAAGAACATGGAAAGTCAGGTGCGCCCGCAAGAGCGCGCTAGGTCATCAGTCTTCAGCTGGCGCCTCATCATCATCGGCGGCGGGCAGGCGCACGTTGCGCGCAGGCACGACAGTAGAGATCGCGTGCTTGTAGACCATTTGCGAGACGGTGTTTTTCAACAGCACCACAAATTGATCAAAGGATTCGATCTGACCTTGAAGCTTGATGCCGTTGACCAGATAAATCGAGACGGGGACTCTTTCCTTGCGCAGGGCGTTGAGGTAAGGGTCTTGTAAGGTATGCCCTTTCGACATGGTTACTCCTTGTTTTGACTGTCAAAAATACGGCGCTCTTAACGAAGGCGCGTTCCGGTCGCCAAGACGTTAGCGACAAAAAAACTCCACCGAGGTGGAGTGTCCATATTCTACTACGATCCGGACGTCAGCTAAAAGTTCCGCATGAGTTCCTGAATGCGAGGACGCCAGAGGCCCTCTAAACCGTCAGAAGCCGCCTTAACACTCGAAATCTCCGCTTCTTCGGCACGACTGGGACTGTGGACTAGGCGACCCATTTCATCCGTCAGTATCCAGGTTAAATCTGGCCAGCTCCGGAGCCAGGTCAATTGCCGTTTGGCAAGCTGGCGTGTTGCCGCCAGAATCTTTTCGCGGCACTCCACAAGATCGACTTCACCGTCAAAAAAAGACCACAGCTGCCGGTAACCCACGGCGCGAATCGCCGGCAGATCGGTATGTAAGCCATCGCGGTCATAAAGACGCTTGACCTCATCTAACAACCCGGCGTCAAACATCGCATCAAGGCGAAGCGCGATTCGCGCGTGCAAGACACTGCGTTCCTGGGGGCAGAGGGCAATGCACTCGTACTCGTTGGAACCCCGCAGGGACAGACCCTGCTGCCAATCGCTAAGCGGCTTACCGGTACCCCTGTAAACCTCCAGCGCGCGGCAAATTCGCTGACTGTGGTTGGGGTGAAGGCGCGCGGCAGTGATCGGGTCGACCGTTGCAAGTTGTTGATGGAGCGCCGGCCAACCCCGCTCCCCAGCTTCGGCCTCAATGTCTGCTCGCACCTGCGGGTCGATAGCCGGCACATCATCGAGCCCCTCAATAAGCGCCCGGAAATACAGCAGGCTGCCGCCGACGAGAATGGGCTGACGTCCCCTATCCCGGATCTCATCCATACAGTGCTTTGCATCGCGGGCAAAGTCGGCGGCAGTGTAGGGATCCATGGGGTCACGCACGTGCACCAAATGATGTGGGTAGTCCGGTTTTGCGGCTCCGATCGACAGTCCCCTGTAAACCAGAGCGGAATCCACACTGATGAGCTCGGCATTAAAGCGCTCGGCAAGCGCTTCAGCCAATGCTGATTTACCCGACGCCGTCGGGCCCATCAGTGCCAACACAGGATCGGTCACAGTCAGCGGCCACGCAAAAACAGTTTGTCCAGGTCGCTCATTCCCAATTGCACCCAGGTCGGACGACCGTGGTTGCACTGACCAGAGCGCTCAGTCTCCTCCATGTCTCGCAACAGCGCGTTCATCTCGGGCAAGGTGAGTCTGCGATTGGCGCGCACCGATCCGTGGCAAGCCATGGTCGACAACAGTTCATCGAGGGAACTGGCGATCCGGTCGCTGGTACCAAATTCGAGCAGGTCAGAGAGGACATCGCGGACGAGAAGCTCGGCGTCAGCGTCTTTGAGCGCAGCGGGGAGCTCACGGCAGATCACAGACTCCTCCCCCACCGCCTCCACCAGCACCCCCAGCGAGGCCAACTCGTCGGCCTGCTCTGTGGCGATCGCTGCCTCGCGGCTAGAGACTGCCAGCGTCAACGGCACGAGCAGTGGTTGACGGGTAATGCCGCTGCCGTCCCGAGCTTGCTTGAGTCGTTCGTAGGTAATCCGCTCATGGGCTGCATGCATGTCGACTAACACCAAGCCCTGCTGGTTTTCGGCCAAAATATAGACCCCGTGAAGTTGCGCCACAGCAAAACCCAACGGCGGGACGTCGGCTGCGCTGTTCGTGAACTCAGGCTGCGGGACCGTGCTGCGCGGCTGAAAAGGGGCAGACTGGAATCCACCGGCAGCACTAGCCGGCCACCCCCGATCACCACCCGATGCTGCTCCGACATGCCCCGTTGCGAAGGAAGGTGAACCACCCACCGCCAAGCCCATACTCGACTGCAGCACCCCCGTGTCGCGATCGGCCACCGGCATCACCGCGGTGGACTCACCCGGCCGCACATCGGCCAGCGCCCGCGAGAGCGTGCCGAACAGAAAATCATGAACGCCCCGGCTATCGCGGAAACGCACCTCGTGCTTCGTCGGGTGCACGTTTACATCCACCCCTGCTGGGTCCAGCTCTAAAAACAAGACAAAGGCAGGGTGCCGTCCGTGGAACAAGACATCGCGATACGCCTGTCTGATCGCATGGGACACCAGCTTGTCGCGAATGACCCGGCCATTGACAAAAAAGTACTGCAGGTCAGTCTGACTGCGAGAAAACGTAGGCTCCGCCACCCACCCCCAAAGCCGCAGCGACCCGGCCTGTCGCTCGATGGGCACGGTGTGCTCGGCAAATTCCCGGCCGCAGATGGTTGCGATCCTTCGATTGCGCTCACTTTCAGCCGTCGCTGCGTTGAGCTGCAGGGTTTGTTTGCCATTGTGGCGGAGCGTGAAGGCGACATCGGGTCGTGATAACGCCTGGCGCTTGATCACCTCGTGGACATGGCCAAACTCGGTTTTTTCGGTGCGCAAGAACTTGCGACGGGCTGGTGTGTTGTAGAACAGGTCACGGACCTCAAGGGTGGTGCCCCGAGGGTGCGGCGCGGGGCGAACCGATACCGACATCTCACGACCCTCGCACAGTGCCTGATGACCATGAGCAGAGTCTTCCCTGGTATTTGAGGTCAACACCAACCGCGATACCGACGCGATAGAGGCAAGCGCCTCGCCGCGAAAGCCGAGCGAAGCCACCGCTTCAAGGTCCTCGATAGAGTCGATCTTGCTCGTCGCGTGACGAGCCATCGAGAGCGCGAGATCGCTCTCACCCATACCCGATCCGTTATCGCGGATCCTCAAGACTCTGGTGCCACCCGCCTCGACATCGATATCAATTCGGGTAGCGCCGGCATCAAGGCTGTTTTCAACGGCCTCTTTCACAACGGACGACGGCCGCTCGACAACTTCACCGGCAGCGATCTGATTAGCAAGACGAGGCTCGAGGATACGAATCACGTCATCCCTCCGGAATCACCAAAGTCTGTCCTACAAAGATCACGTCACGCCCGAGGCCATTACTTTGCTTAATTGAGGCAACTGTCACACCGTAGCGCTCCGCTATTTCAGATAGTGTATCGCCCGCAACAATCGTCACTTCGCTGCCCCCCTTTTCTCGCTGCCAGGCAAGTAGCGTGCCCGGTGGCGGTTGGCGCGCAAACCAGCTCTGAATACCTCGACGGATTGCCCGCGCCATTTTGTCCTGATAGGCAGGAGTCGCCAAACGCTCCGCCTCACCGGGATTGGAAATGAAACCCGTCTCGATGAGTAAGGATGGCACATCGGGGGATTTCAGCACGGCAAATCCCGCCTGCTCGACCCGCTTTTTGTGAAGTCGCGCGACACCGTCAATCTGCTCAAGAATCAGGGTGCCCAGATTCAAGCTGGTATCCAGCGTGCCGGTCATCGACAGATCTGCCAATACGCCCGCCAACATGGGGTCCATCTCTCCCAGCTCGACCCCCCCCACCAAATCCGCGGCATTCTCGGTGTCGGCCAGATACTGCGCGGTGGTGGAAGTGGCGCCCCGTGTCGAAAGCGCATACACCGACGCTCCATGCGCCGACTTTTCCCGAAACGCATCGGCATGGATCGACACAAACAGGTCAGCCTTCAGGGCACGCGCACGATCTCGACGACTTTTCAGGCTCACATAGTAATCTCCGGTGCGCACGAGCACGGGTTTGAAGCCGGGAATCTTTGCCAACTGATCCTCCAGTCGGCGGGCAATCTGCAGTACGACAGATTTCTCTCGAAGCCCGCCCGGACCCGACGCACCCGGGTCCTCACCGCCATGCCCAGGGTCAATCGCTATGACGATGTCGCGGCGACTATCTAGCGACTCTACGGATAATACCGGTCGAGGCGCCACTGGCTCGATGTCATCAAACAGATCGATTACCACGCGATAACCTGTCGTTTCATTCGGGGGCAACAAGAAGACCGACGTCCGCACCGCTGCAGTGAGGTCAAAGACCAGCCTAAGATCGGTGCCGTTGCGGACACCGGATCGCAGTTGGCGAATAGGCGTGCCTTCTAGCGGCAGTGACTTCAGACTGGTGTCCAATTGACTGCTGGCAAGATCCACCACAAAACGGTTCGGGTTACCCAGCGATAGGGTGTCAAACTCGGCTGACCCAGACAGATCGAGCACCACCCGGGTGTGGTCGGGTGCTCGCCACAGTCGCACCGCGTCGACTTCGGCAGCACGTGTTGCCGGCCCTGCACCCAACACCACGACTGACGCGATAGCTATGGCAGCAAGTCGCCGCAGTAGTCGAACAGCGCGTGCCCGGTTCGCGACGCCATCGTCCTTCGGACCCTTGAGACACCTCGCCATATCAGCCCGATAGCTCTTCGAGCAGCGTGTTGCTGTGAGCACTCAGACTGGCAACCCGCCCGGATCCCTCAGGCGTGAGCGTAATATCCAGGGTGGGCAGGGGTAGGTACTCTTCGGCGCGCTCTGGCCATTCAATCAACACAATGCCCTGCGCAGAAAGATAATCGTCCAATCCAAGGTATGTCAGCTCCTGAGCATTGCCCAGCCGATATAAATCAAGATGAAAGACCGGTCCGCCCAGCATGGATTCATAAGGTTCCACCAACGTGTAGGTCGGGCTCTTCACTGAGCCTTTATGACCTCTCCCACGCAAAAAGCCGCGGCTGAGTGTGGTTTTGCCAGCACCCAACTCACCGCGCAGGAACACCACTTGAGGCACCGCCACGCTGCGTGCGAGTCGGTCGCCCAGCGCCAGCGTAGCCGCTTCATCTATGAGGGCGATTTTACAGTGGTGGGTCAGAGTCTGGGCCATACATCAAGTGTAACGCGCTCGGCCAGGCATCTGTCACAATCTCACCATGACCGACCCCACCACTATCGCCAACGACCAGAACCCTGCGCCCGACGCAGCGCTGTTGGACAGTATTCGCAGATGGGGATGCGAGCTCGGATTTCAGGCAGTGGGTTTTACAGGTATCGAGCTTTCCCAACACCAAGACTATCTCGCAAAATGGTTGGCGGCGGGTTACCACGGTCAGATGGACTGGATGGCCCGTCACGGTGACAAACGAAGTCGCCCTGAAGCGCTGGTGCCGGGTACCTGCACCGTCATCACCGCACGAATGGATTATTTACCCGAGGGCGCAGACCCTGAGACCGTGTTGGCTTGTGCAGACAAGGCGTATATCTCTCGTTACGCGCTGGGTCGCGACTATCACAAGCTTATGCGCGCCAGACTGGCCAAGCTCGCCAAACAAATTGAAACGCAGCTCGGACGGGGTCAATACCGGGCGTTTGTCGATAGCGCACCCGTGCTGGAACGCGCCTTGGCCGAGAATGCCGGTCTAGGCTGGATTGGCAAGAACACCATGCTGCTGAACGACAAAGCGGGGTCCTGGTTCTTTCTAGGCGAGATCTATACCAACATTCCACTTCCGGCTGATCCACCGCAAGAGACCGAGCACTGCGGAAGTTGCCACGCCTGCCTCGATGTCTGCCCGACCGACGCCTTTACCGCGCCTTGGGTGCTCGACGCTCGCAAATGCATTTCCTACCTGACGATTGAGCACGACGGCGCGATTCCAGAGGCGCTGCGGCCCGCAATGGGCAACCGAATTTATGGCTGTGACGACTGTCAGCTAGTTTGCCCCTGGAATAAATTTGCTCAGCGCACCGCCGAGCCCGACTTTGCGCCTCGGCACGGATTAGATGACATTGACTTACTCGATTGCTTTAGCTGGGATGAGCCGACCTTCCTCGCGCGCACTGAAGGATCAGCGATTCGGCGGATTGGCTACGAACGCTGGCGACGGAATGTGGCCATTGCGCTGGGCAATGCGGCGTCCAGCACCGCCATCAAAACAGCGCTGGCATTAGCGCTCGAGGATCCATCCGATATGGTGCGTGAACACGTGCAGTGGGCGCTGGCTCAACACCGCTGAGCGCCGAAGTCTCACTCCACCCGCAAAAAATGCTCGCGGTAGTGACGCAGCTCCTCAATCGACTCCCGAATATCCTCCAGCGCCTGGTGCATTCCTTGCTTGGGAGCCAACGGAAGATCCGGTCGCCAGCGCTGCATCAAGATTTTCAGGGTGCTGACATCAAGATTGCGGTAGTGAAAAAATTTTTCGAGCTCGGGCAGATAGCGCGCCATAAACCGGCGATCCTGACAGATGGAATTCCCGCACATAGGCGATAGACCTTCGGGCACCCAGCGGCGCAAAAAATCCAGCGTCATGTCAGTTGCTGCCTGCTCCGTGATATCGCTCTTGCGGACACGATCTGCCAATCCCGAGCCGGTGTGGGTTCGGGTATTCCATTCATCCATCGCATCGAGCTCCGCTGATGCCTGATGAATCGCGATCACTGGGCCCTCGGCCAGCACTGTCAGATTGGAATCCGTCACGATGGTCGCAATCTCGATAACCCGGTGAACGTCGGGGACCAAGCCAGTCATTTCCATATCCACCCAGATCAGGTTCTGGTCACTGACCGCCATCTGTTCGCTCCTCTTTTGCCCGACCCTATTGCCATCGTTGCGGCGTCGCCCTCTCAGGAAACTGCGCCAAGTCGTGTTGGGTGACATACACTAGCACGATGACGAAGCGTCGCCTCACCGATCACCAAGCACGCCGAATACAGGCTCAGCGTTCCCACTCGGGCCAACAGGCACCGGAGACTGGACACGCAGGCTTGGTGATCGCCCGCTATGGCAAGCAAGCACTGGTCGAGACTCGCTCGGGAGAGCGCATGCTTTGTCACCTGCGCGCACACCTCGAATCCCCGGTGGCAGGTGATGAAGTGCTGTGGCTACCGGCAGAGGAAACCGGCGTCATCGACGCATTGATTGCGCGGCGCAATGTGCTTGAGCGGCCAGATGCGCAGGGACGGCTACGACCGGTGGCTGCCAATATTGACCTCATGCTGATCGTGTTCGCTCCGGAGCCCGCCCCACAAGCGAATTTGCTGGACCGCTATCTGGTCGCTGCGGAAGACATGGGGGTGGAGCCCCTGTTGGTACTCAACAAGGCCGACTTATTCAAAGACGACCAACTCCCACAGCAACTGGCGCGATATGCCTCCCTCGGTTACCGCACGCTGACCACGCATCACGAGCTACCCGATCTGGAGGCGCTGACCACCGTCATCGCTAATCGAACCTTAGTATTAGTGGGGCAGTCC
>CALKEI010000081.1 GCA_938085095.1 uncultured Luminiphilus sp.
GTCGGCGTCGGCACCGTGGTGGCTCGCGGCATTATCCGCGACCACTTGCCCCCGGACGAGGCCCTGAAAGCATTTGCGCTCCTCACTGCCGCAATGGGGTTTACCCCCGTGATCGCGCCCGTCGTCGGTGGGTTTCTAGCGCCGCTGCTGGGGCTGAAATCGGTCTTCTTATTGCTCGCCATATTAGGTGCGGGTCTGTTGCTGGTCTGTTTTTACGCGATCCCCCGAGACACAGCGCCGGACTCAGGCGCCCGCCACAACGTGTCACTCAAAGGCTACTTGTCTGTGCTGCGCTCCAGAGCCTTCTGGGGTCATACCGGTGCTTTTGGGTTTCTACAGGGGATGGTGTTTACGCTGATGGCCTCGGGCAGCGTGTTATTTCAAGAACAATTTGGCCTATCCATCACGCGCTTCAGCTTGGTGTGGGGGGGCTCTGCGCTGATCTACGTGCTGGGATCGTTTCTGTTGAGCCGCCTCTCAGCGTTGGGCAGTCCGCGTTGGCAACACACCGCGGCAGTTGGAATGCTGCTGGTCTCGCTGTGCACGGCTGCACTCATTGTTTGGCAGGGGCTGTCATTCGGGTTAGTGGTGGTGCCACTGTTCAGTTCGATGTTGCTCTCTGGCATCCTTACCCCGACCACGATGTATGGCGCCGTTAACGCCGTCCCACTCTGGAGCGGCAGCGCAGCCGGGCTGTCAAGTTCAGTTGGCATGGCCATGGCGGGGCTTTTCTCATGGCTGGGGGCCGCCGCTTATGAAGCTGATCCAGCCCTGATCATGCTGTGTTTTGGCGGAGCAGGGTGTGGTTTCGTCGCTTGTTGGTGGGTAGCGCACCACAATCCGCCGTCACCCGCCCAATAAGCTGGCAACGGTCACCGTCACTCACATCGATCACCCTGAGGAATGGGTCGGCCACTCACAAAAGGACGTCATTATGGCAGAGCAGAAAGTCGCAGTGTGCACAGGTTCAGGTAGACACGGTGGATTGGGAGAAGCCATTCTCAGCCGGCTGGGCAAAGAGGGATACCGCCTCGTAGTCACTGATATCGACGGTTCGGGCGAGCACCATCTCGCCAATTCAACCGAAATGGATTCGGTAGCCCAGGCACTTCGTGACCAAGGTGCCGAGGTTTTATCTGTGCCCTGTGATGTGCGCTCCGCCGAATCGGTAACGCACCTATTTGATACGGTTATTCAAACCTTTGGACGCGTTGACGCACTGGTGAACAACGCCGGAATTGGCTTTGTGATGAAGCACACTCGCGATGTGGCACACCATGAGTGGCAGCTGGTGATCGACGTGACCTTGAGCGGTGTCTTTCTCTGCACACAAGCGGCCGCCCAACACATGGAGGCTGCTGGGCGTGGCGGCCGCATTATCAATATCGCCAGTCAGGCGGCGAAATCGGGATTCCCGCATATGGCGCCGTATTGTGCGGCGAAGCATGGAGTCATTGGCCTGACGCGGACCGCTGCTATTGACTATGGCGCTGCCGGCATCACGGTCAATGCTATCTGTCCAAACCATGTCACCACCGGATTAGGGAGTGCACAAAACGCCTATTTCTCCGCATTCAAGGGCATGACCGAGGAGGCCTATTTAGAAGAGATGGCAGCGCGAATACCGCTTCAACGCATCGGACGGGCCGAGGATACTGCAGCGATGTGT
Source organism: uncultured Luminiphilus sp. (assembly GCA_938085095.1). Taxonomy (GTDB): domain Bacteria; phylum Pseudomonadota; class Gammaproteobacteria; order Pseudomonadales; family Halieaceae; genus Luminiphilus. The sequence continues at coordinate 1,670 of CALKEI010000081.1, forward strand.
GCCTTCCTTGTGTCAGACGATGCCAGCTTCATCACTGGAGAAGCGATCAATGTGAGTGGCGGCGAGGAGATGCACTAGGCCTCGGTTTCCTTCTGCCACATCGCACTAACAGTCGCGGCCAGCGCTGTCGATAGAGGCCGACAATCTGCAGTCCAGAACGACCTCTCTCTCGCCTTTAGACCAAGCAAAAAAAACCCCGCGCGAGTGAGGCTCGGCGGGGTTTTTGTTTAGTCGCTCAATCTAGAGCGGCGCTTCACTCAGCAAGATCAGCCGCCGAAGCGGTACTTCACTGTGGCGAGATACGTCATAGGCAGGTTGTAGTAATCCGTAAACAAGAAAGATTGGACGTAAGCTTTATCACCACAGTTCTTACACTCCAAATTCAGCTCCCATTGTGAATCCGCCGTTGACACCTTTACTCCCGCGTTAATTAAAGTCACTGCTCCATCATAACCTTGGTTACGCGTTGCCGAATACTGGGAACCGATATAACGCGCCATCACATTGGGCGTCACGGTCAACGATCCGATATTGAAGTCAGCTGACGTTCCCACGGTATAAGTTTGATGTGGACTTCGCTTGGGATCAGCAATATTACAGTTCGCATCGTAAGCTGCCAGCGACGCATTAGGAGTGACGCATCCCCCCGGTAGATCTTGATATTCTGCACTCTGCCAACCCAGTGCGGCAAAGATCTGCCAGTTGTCAGTCGGCAGCGCAGTAATTTCCGCTTCAATACCCGGCACTTCTAAGCCACCGGCGTTAGTCGTGAGGAACTGTCCGTCTGGCGTCGCAGCGGTAGTTTGCAAATCCTCAAGATCAGAATAGAACGCCGTGACGTTAGTTCTCAGTCGGCCATCCATCCAGTCAGCGCGCATACCCACCTCATAAGACCAAATGGTCTCTGGGGCAAAGGCCTGCAGCGCCGAAGAGCTTGATCCCCGGGCATTCCAGCCACCTGACTTAAAGCCATTAGTAGCTGAAACATACATCATCATACTGTCGGAAAATTTATGCGCATAAGCAATGCGTGGCGTGATCTCCTGCTCGCTCTGCTCAAGCGGGATGCCCGCTGCCACCATACCGGCCGAGTTGACTGTCCCCTGAAAATCGACGGTTTTCTCTTCGTCGGTGTAGCGCGCGCCCAGTGTTAAGGTACCGTTCTCGCCCACTTGAATATCGGCCTGGGCATAGACTGCGAAACTCTCTGTGGTATTGCTCAGGATACGATCCGCTAGCGTTAGGAATGCTGAGGAGGGTGGCACGGGTACACCCACCGCAGCGAGGTCAAGATAGTCAACGAAATCGACCTCGTTGTCCTCATCCATATAGTACACGCCAGTCTGTAAAAATCCCCGGCCGTCCATAATCTCACCCGACCACTTCAACTCGGCTGAGAACATATCGTGCTCGCCCTCATTATCGATAATGAAAAAGTCTGGAATAAAATCGAGGCTGAAGGGGAAGTTCAGCAAGAAATCCTGCTCAATAGAGCGCGCGCCTAAAATGAGATTCGCGGTGCCGCCCATCGCGTCCCACGCGAGATTAGACGTGATGTTCAGCGTCTCGACCTCATTACCATAATCGGACATGCCACCGCCCATTGGCAGGCCATCGCCCAGTACAGAGAGAGAGTAGCGATCATCACCATCAAGGAAGCCATGAATATTCGCCACTTCTGACTTACCACCATCTACCGCGATATCCCAGGTCATGGAGTCAGAGATGAGCCAGCGCAATGCCGCTCGAACACCCGTTAAATCTGCCTCGTTATAATCCTTGCCGTCGGTTCGGTTCTCCAAATACCCATCATCATCAACGTAATAAGCTGAAAATTTAGTCAGCACGTTGTCGCTGAGGGGGAGATCGATGCTACCTCGGAGCAACGTCTTCCCGAATCGGCCCACACCGGCCTCGACATAACCCTGCATCGTGTCGGAGGGCTTCTTCATCACGACACTGATTGCGCCACCCGTGGTGTTCCGGCCGTACAGCGTACCCTGAGGTCCTCGCAGTACTTCGATACGCTCCACGTCAAATAGCGCTACGTTGTTCACGTTTTGCCGAGTGATGTACACATCATCAACATAGGTCCCTACAGGGGGATCAAAGGTAGAGATCGATTCGTCATTACCCTGCGCTCGCAGGTAGTACATATTGGCGGTTCCCAAACCGGTGTTGTTGCCACCAAACATATTGGGAACGACGTTAATCAAATCGAGCGTGTCATCGATTTGTAATTTGTCGATCATGTCTTCGTTATAAGCGCTCACCGCGATGGGCACGTCCTGCACAGACGCCTCGCGGCGCTCGGCGGTGACTAGCACTTCCTCTAATTGGGCAAAGGCCCCAGTTGGCAACGTCGCCGCGACAGCCGCCGAGATCATGGCGGGCAGATAGACTTTGTGACTGATCATTTTCATCAATTGGGTCCCCACTAGCGCTTATTTTCACGGCACCCAAACAAAGTGCCTACGAATTGACTTATCCGTATATCATTATAGCGATGAGTCAATCAAGGAGGCGTGGGCGTATTACCGCCGCGCGTCCTGCTTGAGACAGAGGCAGCGACTACAACTGAGGCTAACAATGGCTGGACTGCAACACGCTTTGGCACTCAATAAGAATTTGGATCAGCGCGCGCGCGAGCGGTTTACCTCCTCAATGCGTGCATGGGTATTGACCGACCTCGCTGGGCAAATGCAGACCGATTACGCTACCGCCAGTGAATTGGCCGGCATCTCGCACGACACGGGGGAAGCGGTCCATCAATTTCTGAAAGATCGTGGACTCTTTAAGTGGTATTCCAGTTTGCGGTGTGCAACGCAGGAGCTGGTGTGGCAATCGGTGCTGCGCGCTATCGAGAGTGATCCGACCTCGGTGGCGAACATTCAGTGCGAGACTCCCGCTGCACACGGTGGCTCCCTTACGTTAGATCCCGCTATTAGCCTGCCAGACTACGCGGGCATGATGGACGTGCACTTGATGCCGGGCAGCTATCAAGGAACCTTGAGTGCGGGCGCCGAGGCTGGCGTGGTGTATGACAACGGGTTAGATGTCTTTTCGTTCGGCGTTATGGGCGAGAATTTGGATGATATCGGCCACTCGATGGCGAATTTCTCACGACTCAGGTGGCCGGATCTCGATCCGCAGCTGATTGTGGATGTGGGGTGCACCATTGGCCACAACACCGTGCCCTGGAAGCAAGCCTTCCCGTCAGCCGAGGTGCACGGCCTGGATGCGGCGTCACCCTGTTTGCAATATGGCCACGCTCGCGCCGAAGCGATGGGCGTGCCCATTCAGTTCAAACAGGCGCTATGCGACTCGCTGCCTTATGACGACAACAGCGTGGATATCGTGTTCTCATCCATGTTCCTGCACGAGCTACCGACTCCACAGATCAAGGCTTTCTTTAATGAAGCTCACCGCGTACTCAAGCCAGGCGGGGTGCTCATCAATATGGAACTGCCACCAAATGATGTGCTGGGCGCGTACGACGCCTTTTATCTGGACTGGGACTGCTTCTATAACAACGAGCCGTTCTACAAGGGTTTTCGCGATCTGAGCTACCCCAAGCTCTGCACGGATGCTGGGTTTAGAGATGCAGACTTTTTTCAAGCCACGATGCCGCGCTACACCTATGTCAGCGAAGCCGAGTTTGCCCAGGCATCAGGCGCCGATGCCACGTTTGACGCAGATACGGGCCGCCTCTCCGACACCATCACCTGGTACGCTTTTGGGGCCCAAAAAAATGGCGCCGCGACATGAGCGATAAAAAGACGGTGAAGGCGGGCCGGCCGGCCTTTTTCTCTGATCCGGAAATTGATCGCCTACTGGCCATTATTGTCCGGCTGATGACCGAGCACTCCGTATTAAACGAGCGCGTCAAAACGCTGGAAGCATTACTGATCGATTCAGGCGCGATCAGCCGAGAAACATTGGAGGCGTTTGAACCCAGCGAGGAGCAAGATGCCGAGTGGGGTCAGGACCGATTTCAGCTCATCAAAGATGTGCTGGAATCGGGCGCGAACATCACAAAACAATAAGAAGGAGAAAGGCCATGGACGCTTTCTGGCTCTATCTACACATTTTGCTGTTGGTTTTCTGGGTGGGTACCGACGTCGGCGTATTTATTGCGGCCAAATGGTCGGAACGTTCGGCGCTCAGCATTGAGACACGCCAAACCGTGCTGCAACTGGGTATGGTGCTGGATCGCCTGCCGCGTTCTGCCCTGACCTTGATCATTCCATCAGGTTGCCAACTGGCTGTGACCAGTGGCTGGCTGAATCTCTCTGACGCCATACTCGGGGGAATGTGGCTTTTTGCGGCGATCTGGCTGGCGATTCTCTGGCGGGGATTTCTGTCCAGCGACCCCAAAATCCAGGAGCAGTCAGCCAAAATTAACTGGCTGTTAAATCTTGTGCTGGCCTTGGTGGTCAGTGCCGCGGGGGTTTATTCACTGACTCTGGGTGAAGTGCCGGACTGGCTGGCACTCAAAATCCTTGCCGTAGGAGCGATCTTTTGCGCCGGCGTATTGCTCGACCTGCTATTCAAGCCTGCCGTCGATCTGTTTATGGCGCTGGCAGCGACGCCGGACGACTTGGACCTTAATGCCGCCTACTCTCGAGCACTGTCGCCCGTCTACATTGCCGTGCTCGCGATTTACGCTTTTGCATTAATCGCTGCGGCGCTAGGAGTATTCAAGTAATGCGATCAGCACACGCCCACACCATCAAAAGCATAGAGACCCACATACGTCGCCTGCTGTTAATGTGTTGCCTTGCGGCGTCATCGTTCTCATGGGCTGATTTCGAAACCGAAATTGCGGCCGAGGGCGGCAAGTGGGCAAACTATTACGAGCAGGAAGATCTGGAGGGCCTCATGACCCTCTATGTAGACGACGCCATTGTTGCGCTCCATGGGCAGCCCGCACTGTTCGGGATCGATGCGATCAGGGAATACTTTTCAACCCGCATCGGCAAAGCAGAGTCGATTTTCGAGCTGGACTATGAGCTAAGGGAAACCCACGGTGATATTGCTTACATCATCAGCAAGTACTGGCTGAAGGCGACCGACAAAAGCAGTGGTGAAGTCTATCTGGACGCCGGCCGGTCGCTGCTAGTCTATAAGCGGCATAACGGCCAGTGGAAGATCGCCGCTGACATTGATCAGGCCACCCCCGACGTGACCTGGCCCGCACCTTCAGGCCTCAATTGAGCTAGTAGCCATTTTCCTTCGATCGCCAATGCGATGCAGGTCCGCAAAAAGCCGGAGCACGCCCCAATGACAGCTCCACTGATGCAAAAGCAATGGCGCCTAGCGGCACGACCGGATGGCATCCCTGATCGGTCACACTTTGAGCTGGCCGAGGTGCCGATCCCCGATTTAGAGGCGGGAAAGGCCGTCGTCAAAACGCTGTATTTGGGCGTAGCGCCCGTGATGTTGCGTTACATGCGGAACGAGACCGAGTTCGAGTCACCGATGGCGCTGGGTGCTGTCATGGCAGGACGTGGGGTGGCGCAGGTAGTGGAGAGTGACTGTGACGACCTGCCCGTTGGCGCCATCGTGCAGGCCCGACTGGGCTGGCAGGAATATGCCCTCATTGATACGTCGCATCGCCCGGCACCTTTTCTGCTGCCAACAGACTTGCCGCTCTCTCACGGTATTGGCGCAGTCTCACTATCGGGCATCACTGCACTGGTCGGCGTGCGCGATATCGGCCTGGTAAAAACGACAGATCGTATTCTTGTTTCGGGCGCCGCAGGCGGCGTTGGCAGCCATGTGGCCGACATTGCGAAAGCGCTCGGCGCTCGAGAGGTCGTCGGTATTGCCGGCGGGCCAGAGAAGTGCCGCAGGCTTCAGGCTGATATGCGCTACGACCGTGTCATTGACTATAAAAATGAGAACATGCACCAGGCCCTCGATTCGGCCTTTCCCGATGGCATTGATCTGTACTTTGACAATGTGGGCGGTCCGCTATTGGATAATGTACTGGCGCGATTGAGACGCCGAGCACGCATCGTGATCTGTGGCTCAATCTCTGAATACTTGGTTGAAAAAGACGATAAGCACCGCTTTGCAAACCTGCAAAACCTGGGGCGGCAGGATGCCAAAATGGAAGGCTTCTTCGTATTTGATTACGAGCACCTCTATCCCGAGTGCATCGATACCCTAGCGGGGTGGGTCCGCAATGGCTTACTCAATCCCATAGAGGATATCTCTGTCGGTATTGAAACGATGCCGGACGCCCTAGCCGATCTTTACCTCGGCACTAATGTGGGCGTCAGGATGGTGCACGTCGGAGAGCCAAACCCTCATCCTTAACACTTGCCTTACCCGACCTGACAGGCAGCCAGTGCCCCGTCATCGGTCGGTCCACCTATGTCTTCACTCTAAAACGTTTTCAACTCCGGGAAAGTGACATGAAAAAAAAGGGCGCCGTAAGGCGCCCTTTTTGATTTTTCGCTAACTCAGAATTTAATCTGGATTTCCGCACCGAAGTAACGGGGTCGGTTGGGGGTACCAAAGGACCAGCTACCTGGCGCATAAACCGGCGTCGAATCAGTAGCAGACGTCGCCACGTTGTTACCACCCACATCCAAGAAGGACATCAGATACGTCTCATCTGTCAGGTTCTTACCGAACAGCGAGATCGTAAAGTTTTCTGTCTCCCAGTTGATAGAGGCATCCAACAGCCCGAACGCATCCACTTTGGACGGGTTGTCGACGTATCCTGCACCACCCAATGCGGCAGGAATCGTCTTGTCGCCGCCGTCAGCACTGGCAGAAATGTAGTAATCATCCTTCCAAGTGTAGTTGACGGTAGCCACAAACCAGTGACCTTCAGCCATTTGACGCTCAAACACCATTCCCAAGCCTGCGGTCATATCCGGTGCACGTCGCAAAGAAACACCGCTCAAGTCGACCGTTCCGGTTGCACTCGAGGTCAGGAAGTCGTCATAAGATGCGTCGAGAAGGCCCACATTACCGCGGAGTGACAGACCTTCGGTAATGACCCAAGTGAAGTCCACCTCAAGTCCTTCCATCGTTGCGCTGGAGGCATTTTGGACGACCGTCAAGGTGGCTTGGCCATCCTCGCCCGGCTTCACAATATCTTCTTGCTTGTCCTCATACTTCACGGTGAACGCCGCTACGTTTAGCTGGAAGCGGTTATCAAACATCATGAACTTAGCGCCCGCTTCCCAGCTCTTCACTGATTCGGGATCGTAAGGTCCCGTATTATCGGGAGCCGATGCACGACCGTTGAAGCCGCCTGAGCGGAAACCCTCAGAGTAAGTTACGTAGGCCATACCGGAATCAAAGGAATATTGGGCACCCACCCTTGGCGTGAAATCGTCAAAGGAAGCGCTACCATCGAATGAATCATCGTAGACCGAGGAAGCCCATGAGGGGCAGTTTTCACCCCAGGATCCCGCTGCCAACGTTCCACCAACCAAAAATGGATAGGGGTCCAGCGTCTTATCGTAGCCGGCCACATCGGTGTAGGCCACAGATCCTGCAGGTAGCCCCAGAAGTGTCTGCAAGGGATTAACCGGATACCCAGACACGGTCATGCATGCATTTTTTTCCTCATCCAACCAACGACCACCGACACTCACCATCAATTGCTCAGTGAGGTCCCAGTCTACCTGCCCGAATACTGCGGTTGTCTCTACGGTCTGGCTGTATAGCGGAGATGCGGTGTAGTTCACTGCGTACCGGTCAGCGATAGAAATGTTACCGGAGTCTTTACCGGCCCCTCCCATCAATGGGTTAACAATGTTGAACAACGCTGTATTTTGCTGGAGCGTGTAATCACCATCCCAATAAAACACACCAACTGTGGAGCGGAGGCTATCGCTCCAGTCTGATTCCAGTCTCAGCTCGTAACTCGTTTGGTTCTCCTCCGTCGGTCGGTCGGTCCAGAACAAGTCAGCAGCAACGCCGTCAAACTCTTGGCGTGCTAACTCGTCTGTCTCGCGATCACCAAACACGAATGCCAGCTTTTGGTTGTCCGTAATCTGCCAATTGGCATGAATAGTAATAGCGTCCGTGCGGAGCGCTGCATACTGCTCCTGAGACGTATAGGTCGTATACAGCTCGTCGGAGGTCTTGCCTACGGCACCGAGACCAAAACCGCCAAATGCCTCACCGGCTGTCGTGAGAGACACCACAGGCCGCGTCGGCGTTTCGTCGTCAATGCGGTCGTAAATGATGCGGAAATCGAAGTTATCGGTGGGCGCAAAGAGCGCGTCGATCGACATCATCGTAAGATCGTTTTCACCGTCGGTCGTGCCGCGAGTGGGGTTATCAATATACTCACCCCCCTGAATACTAGAGGCGGAGAGCTTCACCGAGAGCCCGCCCATCTCAGGCAGATTGATCAAGCCTTTTAAATCAGTCTGGTTATCCTGAGCGAAAGTTCCGATTAGCTTGCCGCCCCACTCACCTGTCGGCTTGGAACGAATCACGTGCACCAGACCACCAATTGTATTGCGGCCAAACAGTGTTCCCTGTGGACCGCGCAATACTTCAACGCGCTCAGCATCCCAAACATTGAGCAACGCACCCGTCGTCGTTGCAAGGTAGACACCGTCCTGATAGATCGCTACCGCCGGATCAAAACTCTTCTCCACCTCAGCATGCTGCATGCCGCGAATAGACACACCGACCGTGCCGTTACCCAAAATCGGGTTAATTACTAGGTTGGGGGACATTCCAGTGATCTCGTCGATCGTCCTAGAGAACGTCTTCTGGATCATATTGGCGTCCATGGCAGACATGGAGATTGCCACATCCTGCATGTTTTCTTCGCGCTTTTGAGCGGTAACCACTACCTCTTCAATTTGCGCTGACGTTGTTCGCTGTGCGTTAGCTTGGCCTGAGACAGCCATTGATACCGCAACAGCGAGTATTGATACGTTACGAATTGTGCTCATGGGATCCCTCATTGATTATCAATTATTGTATGGCTGTACCTTTCAAGCGCTGATCGGCCACCGAAAATCGCCGTCAACGCTAAATTTAGCTCCATGTCCGGACAAAGATTACCAGAGTATTTGTAAACTTCACCCCCTAGGCAGCAAAAAGGAGACATAAAAAAATTCACCTTGCATCGTAACGGTAACTGCTATTGATAGGGATTAATAGGCGTTTACGGGATAACATTTGAGTAATATTCAACTTACCGCATGACGAAAATGCACCCTGCAGCCGAGCTACAACAACAGTGAAACCCACCGCTTCTGTCGAGGCCTAGCCCCACGATCTGATAGTCGCGTGCTTAACACGGGAAGCTGGTACACCCCTGTCTTAATGACGTGAGCCTCAGTCTTCTCTCATGTGGTTTGAAAGGTGTTCACTCTGACTCGGCAACCAGAGGCAGCTCTGTGGTGTTCTTGATTTCTGTGACCGCAATATGGGAATGCAGCTCGCGTATTGCGTCTGAGGCAGACAGCGTATTGCGCACAAAGTCCTCATAATGGCGGATGTCGCGACAGACAATTTTGAGAATGTAGTCCCAAATTCCCGCCATGGTGTAGCACTCCACTACCTCGGGATAACTCTCAACCGTGCGCTCAAAGGCCAGCAAATTCTGTTTGCCGATCTGATTCAGATTGACGGTGGCGAATACCACCACCTCCAGACCCAGCTTTTGCCGGTCAAGTAACGCCACTCGACGCCTGATCAACCCCGACTCCTCAAATTTATTGACTCGGCGCCAGCAGGGTGATTGCGAGAGATTGACCTGCGCCGCGAGATCTGAGGTAGAAATATCCGCATCGTGCTGCAGCGCTGCAAGGATCTGCATGTCAGTTTTTTTCATTTTCATCGCACTATTATCCGTTTTTATAATTTATAAAGCATAATTATTTCATTTTTTAGCCACTTAGCGCCATAAATAGCATACGAATACCGACTTCGCTGAGCCACACTGGGGCAATATTGAAGCGAATCAAGGGAAACTCATGGGTCAGGCCAAAGGTCCTCTATTGCGCAAAGTCTCTCTGGATGACAAGTACGCCCTCGACCAAACTCGTGCCTACATGACAGGCGTTGAGGCTCTGGTGAGACTGCCGATGCTGCAGCACCAGCGGGACGCCGCCCGAGGGCTCAATACTGCAGGCTTTGTGTCCGGGTACCGGGGGAGTCCGCTAGGCGGGGTTGACCAGGCCATGTGGAAGGCACAACCCCACCTAGAACGGCACCACATTCATTTTCAGCCGGGAATCAATGAAGATCTGGCCGCAACAGCTGTCTGGGGTAGCCAGCAGAACGATGTGTTCCCGGGCGCCCTCTACGACGGGGTTTTTGGTCTTTGGTACGGCAAAGGCCCGGGCGTTGATCGCAGCATGGATGTGCTCAAACACGCCAACGCCTATGGCACAAGCCGGTATGGTGGGGTACTCGCAGTGGCGGGTGACGACCATGCTTGCAAATCGTCTACCTTGCCGCACCAATCGGAACACATGTTCGTCGGCGCTTCTATTCCGGTACTGGCACCGGCCAATGTACAAGAGGTGCTTGATCTTGGCCTGTTCGGCTGGGAGCTCTCTCGATACTGCGGCTGCTGGGTAGGATTTAAAGCCATTACCGAGAATATGGACTCTGCAATATCGGCCGATATCGATCCGAACAGGGTCTCCATCACCATTCCGGATGCTTTCGAACTCCCGGCCGACGGTGTGCATGGACGATGGCCCGACGACCCACTCGATCAGGAAAGACGGCTGAACAAATTCAAAATTTATGCCGCGCGTGAGTTTGCACGAGTCAATCAACTGAATCGTGTAGTTCTCGACAGCCCCCATCCTCGGCTTGGAATTGTGACCTCGGGAAAAGCCTATCTGGACGTTATGCAGGCCCTCGAAGACATGGGCATTGATGCTGCGCTCGCCGCCTCTGTTGGCATACGCGTCTTCAAGGTGGCGATGCCCTGGCCATTAGAGCCAGAAACAGTTCATCAATTTGCAGAGGGTCTGGAAGAGATACTTGTGGTCGAAGAAAAGCGATCCATCATAGAGGACCAGCTGACTTCGCAGCTTTACAACTACCCGGTCACCGCGCGTCCCATTGTGGTGGGGGAGTTCGACGAACAGGGCGCTGATCTGGTCCCGAATACCGGTGAGCTGACGCCGGCAATCGTCGCACTGGCAATTGCCAGCCGATTACGGCGCTTTTTCACCAGCGAAGATCTTGAGTCACGCATCGCATGGATCGAACAGAAGGAACGTTCTCTTGCCAACACACAATCGCATACGGCGCGTGCGCCTCATTTTTGCTCCGGTTGCCCCCACAACACCTCCACTAGAGTGCCAGAAGGCAGCCACGCGATGGGCGGTATCGGCTGCCACTACATGGCAATTTGGATGCCCGACCGCAACACCCAAACCTTCACCCAAATGGGAGGAGAAGGGATCACGTGGCTGGGGCAGGCGCCTTTTACCAGTGCCGAGCATGTGTTCCAAAATCTGGGGGATGGCACCTATTTTCACTCGGGCATTCTCGCCATCCGCGCCGCGTTGGCGGCAGAGGTCAACATCACCTATAAAATTCTGCTGAACGAAGCGGTCGCGATGACAGGAGGGCAGCCGATCGACGGCCCATTATCGGTAGACAGCTTGGTACAGCAAATGAGCGGGGAGGGGGTTAAACGGATCGCGCTGGTCTCGGACCAGCCTGATGTCTACCGCAACCGGTTTCGGCAGATTGAAGGCTTTAGTCTGCATCATCGTGACGAGCTCGACGCTTTGCAGCGAACGCTCAGGGACTATCGCGGCTGCTCTGTGCTGATCTATCAACAGCCCTGCGCGGCGGAAAAAAGGCGCAAGCGCAAGAAACTGCCGCCACAACAGTCTGTGCGCCGCATCGTGATTAATGATGAAGTGTGTGAGGGCTGCGGCGACTGCAGCGTGCAGTCGAACTGCCTATCGGTGCTACCCAAGAATACGGCATTGGGGAGGAAGAGACAGATTAACCAATCTGCCTGCAATCTCGATTACAGCTGTGTAAACGGATTTTGCCCAAGCTTTGTGTCAGTCCTCGACGCCAAGCTTAAAGCCCCGGACAGCGCAGCCAATGCCCTTCCCGTTTTCGATCCTCTGCCTCCCGTTAAGCTGCCCGAATTATCCCAACCGTGGAATATCGTGGTATCAGGTGTCGGAGGGACCGGTGTACTGACCATAACAGCGTTAATCGCAATGGCCGCGCACATTGAGGGGAAAGGCTGTGCGACGCTGAACCAAACGGGTCTGGCACAAAAGTTTGGCGCAGTCGTGAGCCACGTTCGGGTCGCAGAAGATCAGCCCAGCATCAAGGCTGTGCGTGTGCCCGCTGGGGAAGCCGATCTGCTCATTGGGTGTGACCTTGTCGTGAGCACTGGTTACGACACCATGGGCAAAACAGCAGATAACCGCACCCACGCCATCATCAATGATGCCGCGCAACCGACGGCAGCCTTTATCCACGACCCTGACGCAGAGCTGCCAACCGCCGCCATGCGCCACCACATTCAGCAACAGTGCGGCAGCGACAACGTCACCTTTGTGGACGCCACTGCGATTGCGCTGCAGGTGCTGGGCGACCCCCTCTACCTGAACCTTTTCCTGCTCGGCGTTGCACACCAGCAGGGCAAGGTGCCTGTCACTGCCGAGGCGCTTACTGAGGCAATCCACCTTAATGGCGTCGAGGTTGCCAGTAATCAGCGAGCGTTCCTGATGGGGCGCCGCTTTGCCGCCTGGCCTGAAAAAGTCTTAGCTTTAATGCCCGACGCGTCGGCCCCAATGGCCATTCAGGTTGACGAACCGCTAGAGCTCGATGCCCTGATCACTGAGCGATCGCAGCGGCTTGTGGCTTACCAGTCCAAAAAGCTCGCACAGGAATATCAGCACCAAGTGAACATCATCAGGCGGCAGGATCCGATCGCAGACCAGCCCGACTCGGTAACACGAGCGGTCGCAGAGCAGTTGTATCGCCTCATGGCGATCAAAGATGAATACGAAGTCGCCCGACTGTTTACCAGTAAGACGTTTCGGGCACAGCTAGATGATCAGTTTGAGCCCGGATACCGACTTCAGTTTCATTTAGCACCACCCATTTTCAGCAAAATCGACAGCCTCACAGGGCGGAGTCAAAAACGGGTTTTTGGCAGATGGATGCTAAGCGCCTTCCGATTACTCACGTCATTGCGCTGGCTTCGCAACACGCCGCTGGATATTTTTAGCCTCACGGCTGAGCGGCGTTCGGCTCAGGCCGACCTGAGTGCTTACCGGCAAGACCTTGAGGTCATTGCACAGAGTCTGGGTACCTGTCGCTATGACGATGCGCTGACGCTGGCGGGATTACCCAAAACGCTCCGGGGTTACGGGCCGGTCCGCGAAACAGCTCGCACCGCGCTAACGCCGCAACGCTTGACGCTGCGAGGAAAATTGGACTCTCTGCAAGCCGTACAAATGGCCTCAACGTAAGCCCGCTATCGTGGGAA
>CALKEI010000082.1 GCA_938085095.1 uncultured Luminiphilus sp.
CCACGCGGGTATTGATATCGGTGTTGTTGACGCCAGCTGCACCGACCTTGATGAGCACTTCAGATTTGCCCGGGGATGGAACGGGGATGTCGGCCCTATACACGAGTGCATCAGGTCCGCCGTGCCCCGTTAGTTGAACTCCGCGCATGGTGTTCAGGTTTGACATCGCGCTGGCCCCTTATCAGACCCGTGAAGTATACGAGTTAGTCGGCTTTAGGACCCAAACCCGTCACAGCCAATAAATAAGTTATAATGTTATTCTATTCGGAAATAACTAGCCGTTGCGTCCAATCACACCCACTGACCACTCAAGATAGAGGCCAAGGTAAACCCATGCCGCACGTTCAACATTTCTACGATCGGGCAACGTCGACCTTCACCTATGTTGTGAGTGATCCGGACTCCGGCCTATCCGTCGTGATCGACCCTGTGCTGGACCTCGACTATGCGTCAGGCAGGCTTGGCACGGACTCGGCCGATCAGGTCATCGAATTCGTCAGAGACCAAAATCTTAGCCTGCGCTACATCCTCGAAACCCACATTCACGCCGACCATCTCTCCAGTGCGGCCTATATCCGGGAGCAGCTCGGCGGCAACATCGTGATTGGCTCGCAAATCACCGCGGTCCAACAAACCTTTGCGGCCATATTCGCTGAGCAGGATGGCTTCCGCCGAGATGGTAGTCAGTTCGATCTCATGCTGCTCGATGCCGACACGCTAGAGCTTGGGAGCCTCCAGATCAGCGCTTTACACGTGCCGGGCCATACACCTGCCTGCATGGCGTACCACATCGGTGACGCACTGTTTGTCGGTGACACACTGTTTATGCCCGACGCCGGCACCGCGCGTTGTGACTTCCCTGGCGGTGACGCGAGAACTCTCTTTGAGTCTTGCCAGCGCCTGCTGGCATTGCCCGATGAAACACGGGTCTTTGTCTGTCACGACTACCAGCCGGGCGGCCGAGATATCGCTTTCGAAGCTACCGTCGCCGAGCAGCGGTCCCACAACATCCACGTAGGGGCTGGTATATCGGCGAACAACTTCGTGGAGATGCGAGAGGCCCGAGATGCGGCGCTCGAGATGCCAACACTCATACTGCCTTCGCTGCAGGTCAATATGCGTGCGGGCAACCTGCCACCGACCGATGCTTCAGGAAAGCTATTTCTCAAAGTGCCGATTAATGCTTTTGGCGGTGCCGCGCTGGATCGCTTTGCTAGCGAAGAATGAAAGAGCGTGACAGCGAATTGCTGCCCCCGCGATGCGTCTACTCCACCCGTCGGGCTCGGTTGATTGCTAATGAGGATTGATCAAGCCTTGCCAGCGCTCGAGTGGCTCCGAGGCTACAGCCGTGAAAGCCTGATCAACGACGGCCTTGCCGCGTTAGTTGTGACCATCATGCTGATCCCACAATCACTGGCCTATGCTTTGTTGGCGGGTCTGCCTGCCGAAATGGGGCTGTACGCATCGATCCTGCCGCTGATTGCCTACGCGCTTTTTGGCAGCAGTCGAACCCTCTCGGTCGGTCCGGTTGCCGTTGCGTCGCTGATGACCGCGTCTGCGGTGGGCGCAGTCGCATCACAGGGCGTGGTGGATTATGCGAGCGCGGCCACCTTACTCGCCCTGCTCGGTGGTTTGATGCTGATCGCAATGGGCTTGCTGAAGTTTGGTTTCGTGTCCCACTTTCTCTCTCACCCAGTGGTATCCGGGTTCATTACTGCCTCCGCTATCATCATCGCGCTGGGCCAGCTCGGCCCCTTACTGGGCATAGGACTCAAAGGTGCCACCCTGCCCTCCCTGGTCCACGATCTGTACACTCGGTTAGCAGAGGCGCATGGCCTGACATTTGCCGTCGGTGCAGGATCAGTCGCTTTCCTGTTGCTTGCGCGTTATCGGCTGCATGACTGGCTCACGGGCATAGGACTGGGCGGGCGCACCGCAGAGCTGCTTGTTCGCTCAGCACCTGTGCTCGTGATGGCAGTGTTGATACCACTCTCTGCGGTGGCGAATTTTCAATCTGCGGGGGTCCCCTTAGTCGGGCAAATCCCCAGTGGTCTCCCCGCGTTTAGCACCCCCAATATCAGCTGGCCGTTGATACAAGAGCTGGCGTTACCCGCTTTTCTCATTGCGCTCATCGGGTTCATTGAGTCCGTCTCCGTCGGCAAGACGCTGGGGGCTAAGCGACGTCAGCGCCTCGATCCCGATCAAGAATTGATTGGGCTTGGCGCAGCCAACACCGCGGCTGCGTTCTCAGGAGGATTCCCAGTCACCGGTGGTTTTTCACGGTCCGTCGTCAACTTTGAGGCGGGCGCCGACACCCAAATGGCGTCAGTGTTAGCCGCACTGGGGATTGGGCTGGCAGCGATATTTCTGACTCCCATGCTCTACTTCCTACCCAAGGCCGTCTTGGCCGCAACGATTATGGTGGCAGTGATCAGCCTGATCGATTTTGACACCATCACCCTTGCCCGTCGTTACCGCACCGCGGATTTTTCTGCGGTAGTCATTACGATCGCAATCACATTGCTGGCCGGCGTAGAGATTGGCGTGCTGGCAGGAGTCGGCGCGTCGGTTGGCTTGCACCTTTATCACACTAGCAGGCCCCACTTCGCCGTGGTGGGTCAACTGGCAGACACCGAACACTACAGGAACGTAGAGCGCCACAGCGTCGTGACGGACCCGCATATCCTGTCCATGCGGATTGATGAGTCGCTTTATTTTGCCAACGCCGCGTATCTCGAGGAGATGGTGTTTGCGCAGGTAGCGTTGCGAGAACATCTCGCCCATGTCGTCTTAATGTGCCCAGCCGTGAACGCGATTGATCTCAGTGCTCTGGAGGCGCTGAAGGAAATCAATAACGGCCTGATCGAAAGCGGCGTCAAGCTGCATCTTAGCGAGGTGAAAGGCCCGGTCATGGATGCTTTACAGCGCAGTGATTTTCTCAGTCACCTGAGCGGCGAGGTGTTTCTGTCGCACCATGGTGCCGTTACGGCCCTACGCGCTAAAGGAACTGCTGATCCCGCTCAGACTTGAGCAGTCGACGAACGCCTCTTTCCACCGCCATCTCTGCAGCCAAACTCAGCTTCTCTTGCCAACTGCGCTTGCTGCGGTAGCGGACTTCAATCAAGTCGTGTCCCTCAAGATGTTCAATCAAAAAACTATCTGAGGTGCATAGCCGATCCGCCAGGTTCTTCTCCAGCGCTCGCTGCCCAAACCAAAATTCTCCGGTGCCAACTTCGTCAATGGACACAGCGGGGCGGTTGCTTGAGACAAAGTCCTTGAAGAGCACGTGAATGTCATCGATGTCCGCCTGAAACTTCTCTCTCGCCTTCTCAGTGTTTTCACCGAATACCGTGAGGGTCCGCTTGTACTCTCCGGCTGTATGCATCTCGAAATCAATGTCATTCTTTTTGAGTAGCCGATGAAAGTTAGGCAGCTGCGCGACCACTCCAATCGAGCCGAGAATGGCAAACGGTGCAGCGATGATTTCGTCTCCCACGCAGGCCATCATATAACCCCCGCTGGCAGCGACTTTATCTACGGAAACCGTCAGCGTAATTCCCGCGTCCTTGAGTCGCATCAGTTGGCTGGCGGCAAGTCCATAGCCATGAACGACACCGCCGCCACTTTCTAGGCGCAGCAAGACCTTGTCCATCTCCCCGGCCACCGGCAAAATGGCTGAGACTTCTTCGCGTAACTGGTCGACCTGACTGGCCTGCATATCACCGTCAAAGTCGAGCACAAACACGCGAGGACGACGGGGCTCGCGATCATCCTCGGCCTTCAGCGCTTGTTTGATCGCTTTACGCTTCGCTTTCTTTTCTTTCTTCTGGTCTTTACTGCGGGCCTTACTCTCCAGCGGATCCTCGATCACAGCGCGCACTGTCTCTTCGTGAATTTCGAACCGCTCATTGAGCGATCGCGCCTCCACAGTTCCGTCTTCCCCCGTGCCACGCTTGCGTTGGCTGAGCGCCATGACACCCGCAAAGGCGATCAAAAATACCCCCAGCAAAATAATGGCTTGCAATAAAAACTCGGCAATATCGAGAATAAAATCCATAGCGTTTATAGGCTCTCAATGAAGTGGGAGATCAATTGCCCCGAGATAGAGGCATTTGGCGGTGTGGGTGGCATAGCGCCGACGTCAAACCAGTCGGCATCCTCGATTTCCTCGGGACTCAATGCGAGATCACCTGATTGCCATTCGGCGAAGAAGCCTAGCATGACCTGGCTGGGGAAGGGCCATGGCTGGGATCTAAAGTAGCGCACATTGCCCACCTCAACCCCCACCTCTTCCCTGACCTCCCGGATCACGGCTTCCTCACAGGTTTCACCGGGCTCCATAAACCCCGCCAGCGTGCTGTAAAAGCGCTTCTGAAATCCGGCTGCGGCAGCGAGGAGCATTTTATCCCCCTTATTGACCAGCACGATCACGCAGGGGGACACCCTTGGATAAACCCGCAAGGAGCAGCTCTCGCACACAACTGCCCTGCCGTCTTCAATACTCTGCGTCAGAGTGCCGCAGCGGCCGCAATGGCGATGCGTCTCTCGCCAATGGAGTAATTGATAGGCCCGTCCATGGGCATGAAACAGACCGTCATCAACCCGCCCGAGTAAGCTGTATAAGTTGCCCGACAGCTGGGTGCTCAAATCGACACTGTCCTCCGGCACCGAAAACGCCCAAACCCCCCTGCCCTGCCAGTGGCCCACCGGCAAAGCCGAGCTCATTTCGACATGCCATTGCGAGATGACTTCACTGATGCGCCACGGCATACCAGGCTCACCCCGCAGCGATGTCACGGTATCTCGGCCGGCAAACACAAAGCCCCAATCGTCTGCCTTGGGCGCGGTCGGCAGAACAGAAATATCGAGCACAGAGAAAACATCCTCAGAAGAGTATGTACAGTCTAGGAATACGCCCGCCCAAGCACAAGAACCAAGTGCCCCTCATCGTCGTATACCCGACTATGCGGAATCCGGTGTACAGTGCCAGCGGTTACGTCTGAGTCGGGCGCGACCGACAAAACAGGCAGAAGTGGCCAGTCAGCGGTGCAACATCACGCTGCATACCGCCGACAATAAGCGATAAACACAACACGGGCTATTTAACATGAGTGATTCTTCTCTGAGCGCCTTTTGGAGCAACTTCCTTGGCGAGTCTCCCAACTGGTACAAGCAAACCATTATCGCTTTTATTGCGATCAACCCCATCCTATTGATGGTCGCAGGCCCTGTTGTGACAGGCTGGGCGCTCATTGCCGAATTCATATTCACCCTGGCTCTGGCGCTACGCTGCTATCCACTGCAGCCGGGCGGCCTCCTTGCGATAGAGGGCATTTTATTGGGTCTCGCTGACCCACACAGCGTGTTTCATGAGGCCGAAGCCAACTTTGAGGTGATTCTGTTGCTGATGTTCATGGTGGCGGGCATCTACTTCATGAAGGATCTACTGCTATTTGTCTTCACTAAAATTCTTTTAAACGTGCGCTCAAAGAAGATGCTGGCATTTCTATTTTCTATCGTTTCTGCGGTGCTCTCGGCATTTCTTGACGCGCTGACGGTTACGGCGGTGCTGATCAGCGTCGGCGTGGGGTTTTTCGCTGTATTCCATCGTGTGGCATCCGGTGTCGGCCTCACAGATACCAGCCACGATTACACCCATGACAACGCGGTGCAGGCCGACGCGGAAGCGGATCTAGAGGCCTTTCGGGCATTCCTCAGAAGTTTGTTGATGCATGGCGCTGTGGGCACGGCGCTTGGTGGCGTTTGCACGCTGGTCGGTGAGCCACAGAACCTGCTGATCGCGACGGTCGCAGGATGGGACTTTCAGACTTTCTTCACGCTCATGGCGCCGATCACCATGCCGGTATTGGTTTGCGGCCTGATTACGTGCGTGCTTCTGGAGATGACGGGTTGGTTTGGTTATGGCGCGCTAATGCCGGAAAACGTGCGCCGGGTGCTCATGGATTTCGACGAGGGCCAGCAGGCGAATGCGACGTCCAGATCCAGAGCCAAGCTCAAGATTCAGGCGTTGGTCGCGGTTATCCTAGTCGGCGCGTTAGCATTCCACTTGGCCGCCGTGGGCTTGATAGGCCTGCTGGTGATTGTGTTACTGACCGCCTTTAACGGTATTACGGACGAACACGAGATCGGCCATGCCTTTCAAGAGGCACTGCCCTTCACTGCCCTGCTGGTGGTCTTCTTTGCCATCGTTGCCGTGATCCACGAGCAGCATCTGTTTACGCCGGTGATCGACTCCGTGCTCGCGATGTCCAGTGACGTGCGCCCGGCGATGTTTTTTCTCGCCAACGGCCTCCTGTCAGCAATTTCGGACAACGTCTTCGTGGCGACCGTCTACATTTCAGAGATCGATGCGGCACTGAAGGCAGGCGAGATTGATCGGGCGGAGTTCGATCGTCTGGCTATTGCAATCAATACCGGGACGAACCTGCCGTCCGTGGCAACGCCGAACGGCCAGGCAGCGTTCCTGTTCCTGCTCACTTCGGCGCTGGCCCCTTTGATTCGTCTATCGTACGGCACCATGGTAGTGATGGCGCTGCCTTACACCATCGTGCTAACCGCGGTGGGCCTGACCGCTGTCATCATCAATTTGTGACGGTTAGTGGCGAGTGGAGGTCCGCCAGCGAGCCTCCCCTGCGCTGAGGTCAAGCTCCCTGAGCTTGGCCTCGTGCCGCTCTATCTCCTCATCGGTCGCCCGTACCACGGGTAGAGGCGTTCGTTCAGCTGACAGCCGGCGAATGCCGGTAGAGCCGCCTGATGCTCCCGTTTCGCCGGTGCTTCCCTCAGCGCCTAAACCTAACGACGCCTGGCCTCCCGTCATCGCCAGGTACACCTCGGCAAGAATTTCGGCGTCTAGTAAGGCACCGTGAAGGGTCCGGCTCGTATTATCAATCTCGTAGCGCTGGCATAAGGCATCCAGGTTGTTCCGCTGCCCCGGGTGCTTGTGCCGGGCCATTTGCAACGTATCCACCACGCCGCACAAACTCTCCAGCTTACCTGCACGCGGCTCTAAGCGATCCAGCTCGGCGTCGATAAAACCGACATCAAAAGGCGCGTTGTGAATCACCAGTTCAGCGCCCTCCACAAAGGCAAGAAACTCCGAACCGATCTCAGCAAAAGTGGGCTTGCCCAACAGGAACTCTGGTGTGATGCCATGCACCTCCAACGCACCGGCATCGATCTCACGCTCCGGCTGGATGTACTGGTGGTAGTGACGACCCGTAATGCGTCGATTGATCAGCTCAACACAGCCGATTTCGATAATGCGGTGCCCCTGATTGACTTCGAGGCCGGTGGTCTCGGTATCGAGCACAATTTGTCGCCTATCCACCTGCGCTCTCCCGTAAGTCATCCATACCCCGATTCGCCAACGCATCAGCGCGCTCGTTTTCGGGATGACCGCTGTGTCCTTTTACCCAACGCCATTCAACTTGATGCCGCGAAGCTTGCTCGTCCAGCTGTTGCCAGAGATCTTGATTCTTAACGGGTTTTTTAGCGGCTGTCTTCCAACCGTTTTTTTTCCAGTTGGTCAGCCACTGGGTGATGCCGTCCTTCACGTACGTAGAGTCGGTGGTCAAGCTCACTTCACACGGCTCTTTCAGCGCTCTGAGTGCTTCAATAGCGGCGGTCAGCTCCATCCGATTATTAGTGGTGTTATCTGCTCCACCGTATAACTCTCGCTCCCGATCCCCGAACTGGAGGACGACGCCCCAGCCCCCGGGACCCGGATTGCCACTGCACGCTCCGTCGGTAAACGCCCGCACCTGCTTCATTGAGGCATTTCCGCACCATCACGGCGGGTAGGACTGACCTGTCGCGGCACCGGCACGCCCTCCTGAGACTTGCCGAGAGGAATAGCTATGAGCTTAGGGCGATACGTCGTTTTTACGCCGTTGTCCATGTGGGCAGCCACCCGCTTGCGCGCGTGCAATAAGTACGCGGTACCCGTTGGCGCATTATGGCTGACAAGCCAGCGATCGAAGCGGTCCAGTAACTGCCCGACGCGCCCTCGACCAATGGGCGCCAGACTGGCGAGATAGTGTGGATCCGCGTGGGAAAAGCCGAGCAATGAAAGCCAGTCTCCTAGCCGACGGCTACTCACCGCTCGCACATGACGTCGCTTTCTCCCGAGCAAGCGACGAACCAAGCTACCAACACCCCACAAACTAAACGGGTTAAAACTAATGACGAACAGGTGCCCGTTTGGTACCAGTACGCGCTGGCATTCCCGCAGCACCTGATGCGGTATGGGCGAGGCGTTCAGGGTGTGACACAAGACCAGCGCGTCGAGAGAATCACTCGCAAAGGGTAGTTCGTTGCTCACTCCGAGGACGGGCTGACAAGGATGCTCGGTCGAGGCACGCGTAATCAGCCTGAAAAGGCGTTGCGTCTTACCGATACGACTGAATTCGAGACCGATATCAGCCCCTGTCACCAGCATGTGGTAACCGAAGACCTGCTCAAGCGCTTCGTCGAGTGCCTGAGTGAGCTGGCCTGTCAGTCGTTGGCCCAGCGTTTTGTCGCGATACCATCGCTGCAGGCTACTATGGTGATTTGACTCTTCCGGAAGGGGACTGGTCACATTCATCGGCAAAGGGTAGCCTCGCAAAAACCGTCAGGACGGCATAAAAAATGAGTGTACTGAATATTTCACCGATCCGCGCCTTTAGCGACAACTACATTTGGCTGATTACGCGGGAGAATGAGGCTTATGTGGTTGATCCCGGGGAGCCGGAGCCAGTGACGAGAGCGTTAGATGCGGCGAGCCTTCGGCTTGCTGGCATTTTGGTCACGCACCACCATTTTGACCATACGGGTGCGGTGAAAGCTCTGAAAGAGGCATCGGGCTGTGATGTCTGGGGCCCTCCTGATAGCCCGGCGGGTCCTTACGATCATATTGTGGCGGAGGGGTCGACTGTTTCGGTGCTAGGTGAGGACTTTAGCGTGCTGGCCGTTCCTGGCCATACACTGGATCACATTGCGTATTACAGCCGCGGGGAGCAGGCACTCTTTTGCGGCGATACACTCTTTGTCGGAGGGTGCGGGCGCGTGTTCGAAGGCACCCCGCCACAGATGCGCGCCTCGCTGAGCAAGCTCACTCAATTGCCAGCCGATACGCGGGTTTTTTGCGCCCACGAGTACACCCTGGCGAATCTGCATTTCGCACAGCTCGTGGAGCCCGATAACGCAGATCTCAGCCGCTTCCTTAGCGCCTGCGAGAAGCGCCGCCAGAATAATCAGCCAACGGTACCCTCGCTGATCGGCGACGAGCTGGCCTATAACCCCTTCCTTCGCTGGGACAGTCCCGCCGTTCGGCAGACCCTTGCCGATGCGGGTAGGCTAATTGAAGACACGCCTGACGGGGTCTTTACCGCCGTGCGTGAATGGAAGAACAACGCCTGACGGCTCATAATAT
>CALKEI010000083.1 GCA_938085095.1 uncultured Luminiphilus sp.
CGGCCGGCGCTAATGATTCCCACGGGGGGCAGTGACAGCTTGGGGGTGTGGGGTTATATCGCCGCAGCCGAAGAGCTGCGGGTGGATCTCGATGAACACAGGATTGATCGTGCGGCACTCACGTTGGCAACCGGCTCCGCCGGCACGCAGACGGGGTTATCGGCCGGCGTGGCCATCTTTGATTTGCCCCTGCAAGTCGTTGGGTATGCCGTTTGTGACGATGCCCAATGGTTCAACCGTCGCGTCTTTTCCGACTGGCAGGCCTCGCTGGCTCGGTGGCCGCAGCTCCCGCGAGTGGAGCTGGTTTCACACACGAGGGATCATTCGGTGGGTCCCGGATACGGGCGCGCGGATGCATCGGTTTATGAGCTCATCGCTGAGCTGACCCGACTCGAGGGCATTCCTCTAGATCCGGTTTATACCGGCAAGGCCTTTCAGGGGGTCGTGGCAGATATTCAGAATGGCTTCTATGATGATGTCGATGACATCATTTTTGTTCATACCGGTGGTGTGTTCGGGCTCTTCGCCCATGAGCCGCAATTGTTGGCGGCGGCCGGTCGTGCTTCCGGAGCCACCTGACAGGCATTGTCTCGAGCAAAGTAACGTATTGTGGCGCCCAAACTTTCCGGCAGAGAGTGGGCATTGGTCATCGCGCGGGCTCCGCTGATATGCTCAGACGTCTCTGCGCCGTAAAGGGTAATAGCTGAATGGAAGCCTTCATCGTCGAAATCAATGCATGGGCCTGGGGTGTCCCGATGCAGGTCCTGTTGCTGGGTACCGGCGTTTTTCTCACTCTCGGCTTGGGGTTTCTGACGTGGCGCCGTATTGGGTTTGCCTTCCGCTTATTGCTGGGTGGATTTCAAGGTCAGGGTGAAGGAGACATCCCCCCGTTTAGGGCGTTAATGACCTCGCTTAGCGCGACGATCGGCACGGGGAATATCGCGGGCGTGGCGACGGCGATCACGCTAGGTGGCCCCGGTGCGCTGTTTTGGATGTGGCTCACTGCTTTGTTCGGGATGGCCATGAAATACGCCGAGGCGGTGCTTGCTGTGCGATACCGCGAGCAGGACGATAGGGGAGGGTACAGCGGCGGACCCATGTATTACATCCGTAACGGCCTGGGATCTCGCTACGCGTTACTGGGAGGCGCTTTTGCCCTGTTTGGCAGCATGGCGGGCTTTGGACTCGCCAATACGGTCCAATCAAATTCAGTGGCGCAGGTGCTGAACGATCAGTTCCACGTGCCTTGGGCGCTGACGGGTGGCGTTTTGATGGTAGTGGTGGGGGCCGTGATTCTGGGCGGTATACAACGGATCGCGGCCACGGCCAGCGCAGTGGTCCCGGCAATGGCTATTGCCTACGTTGTCATGAGTGCGATCGTGATTGGCATGCACTTTGATGAGGTGCCGGAGGCACTGAAAACCATTGTATCCAGCGCGTTTAGCGGCGCAGCCGCAACGGGGGGATTTGCCGGTGCGACGGTGTGGGCGGCCATTCGGTTCGGCGTTGCGCGGGGCATTTTTTCTAATGAGGCGGGCCTTGGTAGCGCGCCGATTGCCCACGCCGCAGCAAAAACGAACGAGCCGGTAGAGCAGGGGTTGGTAGCCATGTTGGGGACGTTTATCGATACCCTGGTGGTCTGCACAATGACCGGACTTGTGATCATGCTAACCGGCGTCCTGGACTCGGGCATTTCGGGGGCAAGCCTCACGGCCTCGGCCTTCGGGTCAGCGCTACCCGGGGGTGAGCTGGTTGTTACGTTGGGGGTGGTGTTGTTTGCCACGACCACGATGATTGGCTGGTCTTTTTATGGTGAGCGCTGTGTAGTCTACTTATTCGGCACCCAGGGCATTTTGCCTTTTCGGATCTTGTGGGTGCTCGCCATCCCCGTTGGCGCCGGCACCGATCTTGGTCTGATCTGGCTGGTCGCTGATACGCTCAATGCATTCATGGCGATTCCCAATCTGATTGCGTTACTGCTTTTATCGCCTGTCGTGTTCAAGCTTTCCCGCGAATATTTCGGTCGGCGTTCGGCCGCCGCTGAGGAGGCCTGATCTCAATGGGCCACAGCGATGCGCAAAAATTGGTGATCGCGATCTCTTCGCGCGCGCTGTTCAATCTTGATGAGGCGCACCGTATTTTCGAGCAGGACGGGTTGGAGGCGTACTCTGAGTATCAGATCGAGAAAGAAGAGGAGATCCTGGAGCCGGGCCAGGCCTTCCCGATGGTCAAAAAACTCCTCGCACTCAACACGCAATTACCGGACTCATTGGGCATCGAGGTGATCTTATTGTCTCGCAATAGCGCCGATACCGGCCTTCGCGTGTTCAACTCGATTGAGCACCACGGGCTGGGTATCACCCGGGCGGCTTTTTGTGGCGGCGAGCCGCCATGGCGTTACATCGATGCATTTGGCTGCCAGTTGTTTCTGTCTGCAGAGGGTGGCGATGTTCGGGTTGCCTTGGATCATGGTGTTGCAGCCGCCACCTTAGTCTCCAGCGCGACGGGGGGGACAGGAGAGGATCAGCTGAGATTTGCATTTGATGGCGATGCGGTGCTCTTTTCGGACGAAGCGGAACAAATTTATAAACGGGAGGGTCTGGATGCCTTCGCCGCCAGCGAGGATGCTGCGCGGAAGCAGCCACTGATGGGTGGACCGTTCAAAAATTTTCTCGCATCGCTGCAACGGCTGCAGCATGCATTGCCTGACGAAAACCCCCCGATTCGGACCGCGCTGGTGACGGCCCGCTCGGCCCCTGCTCACGAGCGGGTGATTAGAACGCTTCGGGCGTGGGACATTCGGATCGATGAATCCATTTTTCTGGGTGGCCTGACCAAAACAGAATTTCTGAAGGCCTATCGTGCGGATGTCTTCTTTGATGATCAGCAGGTCCATTGCCGCGATGCGGCAGGTCACGTGCCGACCGGTCACGTGCCTCACGGGGTGGCCAACAGCGACTAATTTCGCTTATAAAAAAACCAACATCTATTCCTTTTTTGGTGGTCAGCCGCGTGAAAGGGGAGTAAGGTTTTAGCGAAATGGGTGCATCGGAGAGGGCCTCTCGGGCGTGAAGCTTCAGCAGTTAAGGTACATATGGGAGGTGGCGCACCACGATCTCAACGTGTCCGCTACCGCGCAGAGCTTGTTTACGTCGCAACCCGGGATCAGCAAGCAAATACGTCTGCTTGAGGATGAGCTTGGGGTCGAAATCTTCGCCCGAAGTGGAAAGCACCTGACGCATGTCACCCCTGCGGGAGAGGTGATTCTTGACCTGGCGAGCGAAATTCTCCGCAAAGCGGACTCGATTAAACGGGTGGCGCAGGAATTCTCCGATGAAACGTCGGGTACGCTCTCTATTGCGACGACGCATACGCAAGCCAGGTATGTGTTACCCGAAGTCATTCAGCGTTTTATGGCCCGCTACCCGGATGTGTCTCTCGTCATGAAGCAAGGCACCCCGCCGCAGGTCGCGCAAATGGCGGCCGATGGTGAGGTTGATTTTGTGATTGCAACGGAAGCGCTGAACCAGTTTTCGAGCCTCATTACGTTACCGTGTTATCGCTGGAACCGGTGTGTCGTAGTGCCACAGGGGCATCCGTTGGTGGGCCTTGAGCACTGCTCTTTGGAGGCGATCGCAGAATATTCGATCGTGACCTACACCACAGGATTCACGGGGCGCTCAAAGTTGGATGAGGCCTTCAGTGACCGCGGACTGACTCCCCGGGTGGTGTTTACTGCCGTTGACTCCGACGTGATCAAAACCTATGTCCGGTTGGGTCTGGGCATTGGCTTGATAGCCGGCATGGCCTATGACCTACCGCTGGATTCGGATTTGGTGAAAATCGACGTATCCCACTTATTCGCTAGCTCAGTCACCAGCCTTGGATTTCGCAAGGGCACGTTTTTGCGCGGTTATATGCACGATTTTATTCACGAGCTGGCACCTCACCTTGGCCGCGATCTCGTACAGGAAGCGCTCTCAAGAGCCAAATTAACGGATCGAATCGCCCTCTACGAGGGGATTGAGTTGCCCGAGCACTGATCCGCCGCTTCCAGTGTCGCCATAATCGGCCCCACTTTATCAATGGTTTCTTGGTATTCCGCCTCCCAGTGGGAACTTGCAGTGATGCCGCCGCCTCCCCAGCAGTGCAGGGTATTGCCAGTTGCCTCTAGAGTCCGGATGGCGATGCTGCTCTGCAGCCAGTCGCGCCCGGCTAGGAGGAAGAGAGAGCCGCAGTAAGCACCTCTGGGATAGGGCTCCAGTTCAGCAATAATTTCGATTGCCCGCTTTTTAGGCGCTCCGGTAATCGATCCTCCCGGGGATGTCGCGAGAAGCATTTGGCCTGCACTGACGTGGGGAGCAAGATGTCCCTCAACGGTGCTGATGAGGTGGTGCACGTTGCCGAAACTATGCAGTCCGCACAGTTCGGTCACGGTGACGGTTCCGGTGTCACAAAATTGCCCGATATCGTTGCGGAGGAGGTCGGTGATCATCACATTCTCAGCGCGATCTTTTTCGGAGTTGAGCAGCGACTCGGCAAGCGCTGCATCCACTGCGGGGTCGGCATGCCGGGGTGCTGTGCCCTTGATAGGTTGCGTGGTCACCACTCCCTGCTGAATTCGGAGAAAGCGTTCGGGAGATAACGACAGGATGGCATGGTCTGACGCCGTGCGCACAAAGCCCGAAAATCCGCCCGCAAGTTTCTCTCTTGTGGCGCGATATGCAGACCAGGCATTACCCTCAAGCTCGGTCTCAAAACGCTGTGCATAGTTAACCTGATAGCAATCGCCCGCCAGAATATATTCCTGAATGCGCTCGATATGCGCTTGATATTGTGGCTTGCTGATCGAAGTCCGAAAACGCGTAGATAGCGCATAACACTGAGGTTCAGGCGCCTGTTTTGAGTCGACAACGCCGCAAACCCGGCTGCGAATCGTATCGGGACAATCGGGGTGAAACAGTATCTCTGTCGTAGCGGTTTCCCGGTGGGTCACGAGCAGCCAGTGAAAAATGCCCGCCATGGACCGGGATAGGTGACGAGACTGACCCGTTAGTCGCTCGGCAGCTGAGTCATAATCCAGAGCGCCAATTGCCACGCAGCCGGTAAAAGTGGCTGACGAGCCCAGCCTGTCGTACCCGATGACCCCTTTCTCAATATCGGCCTCAATGGCAGTCATCCATTCATTCAGGTTTCCCGAATAACTCTGCAACCGATGGTTCGTCGTAGGGAGTGCCGCCACAATCTCCATTTCTGCACCCGTCTGACCCGAGCCACTGTCCAGGTACACAAACCCCGGCAATCCGGCAAACTGGTCGGCCCAGTCGGTTAGGCTGGGGGTGTAGTCGAGTGCAATAACGTGGCCGTATAGAGCCATACATACCCCTATAGGCGTTAGGGATTAAATTGACAGCAATGTGTAAGGATAAGTAATGTCACGGCCTATGCACAGAGGCGCGATGCGTCGTCAAAGTTGCCCCGAGCGGGCTGACGCAGACTTTGCTGAAAATCTGAGAGTTCACTCATGAATAATGGTACCGAAGAGGGCGTTCAAAAAGGGACGGCCGTGTCACTGGACAACCCTTTTGCCACCGCAGTGGCTGACCAAGCTGAAGCGGGTCGCTACGAGGAGACGCTTAAGCGAGGCGCCCAGTTACGTGAGAAACCGTATGTCGCGGCGGGGCCTGCGAATCGGCAACGGCAGCACCTTAAGGGCAGAATGACGGTATGGGAGCGAATCCGTTTCCTCGCCGACGACACACCCCACGTTTTGTATCAGAACTGGGGCCCAAACCTCGACGGGGCATCGTTGGTCACCGCGATTATTTCGATAGATGGCCGGGACGTGGCGGTATACGGGCATGACTTTACCGTTCGTGCGGGCTCGATGGACGCTACCAATGGGAAAAAACTAGCGCGACTGTTTGAGCTGGCGGCAAAACGACACATTCCGTTAGTGGGTCTGAATGACTCGGCAGGCGCTTATATTCCAGCGGGTGTCGGCGGGCTGGACGGGTACGCTGATGCCTTCACGGCACTGCGCAAGATCAGTGGCATCGTGCCGAGTATCATGTGCATGTTTGGTTTCAATGCCGGCGGCGGCAGTTACCTGCCTCGCCAAGGTAGCTTTTTGATTCAGCCCAAGAATACGTTTTTTGGGCTTACCGGCCCAGGAGTGGTGAAAAGCGTACTGGGAGAAGACATTACTCCTGATGAGCTGGGTGGTCCCGGGGTGCACAGCCAGACCGGCGTCACGGACTTTGTCGTGGAGGACGAGGTCGCAGCGCTAAGAAAAGTTCGCGAATTGCTGCGTTATTTTCCTGACTCCAATGCGTCCATTGCTCCCTTTAGAGAGACATCGGACCCCATTGATCGACAGACCGTGGATATCGATATTCTGCTCAAGAAAGCCTTTAATTCTCCCACGGGATTTAATACGCCCCTCGATATCAGCATTTTGATACAGCAACTTTGTGACCACGGTGACTTCCTAGAGACTCAGGCGGATCGGGCCAGAAATACCATCACGGCCTTTGGTCGGATGGGTGGCAATGTGGTGGGATTTGTTGCGAACAACTCGGCGGTGGCCTCCGGCCAAATCGATATCGATGCCGCTTACAAGAACGCTCGCTTTATTCGCTTTTGCAACCTGTACAACATTCCCGTGATTTTTCTCGAGGACACGACCGGGTTCCTGCCTGGCCGAGAGCAGGAGCACCGTGGAATTGTTCAGGCGGGTCGTGCAATGCTCGATGCGATTGTTGATCTCAGAACGCCACGCTTTTTAGTGCTGGTCCGTAACGCATTTGGCGGGGCGTACGCCTCATACAACAACTATGCAACCGGGGCGGATTTTGTCGTGGCGCTTCCCACCACGAGGGTGGCGGTAATGGGGCCTGCCGGCGTCGAGTATGTCTATAAAGACGAATTGAAAAAAATTCGCTCAGGACGGCCTGAGCGGTTGAAGACGGAAATCGATGCGAGGATCGCTCAAGGCTTGTCTGAGACTGAGGCTGCATCGATGGCCGCAGAAGTCGTTGACGGCGAGATCAAGGCCGAGGAGGCAGTACTGGCGCAGCGCTATGAACGTGAAATCATGAACCCCGAAGAGGCCCTCAGTTTGGGTTCGATCTCGGAGATTGTGATGCCGTCGGACCTGCGCCGGACCTTGGCGACACAGATGGCCTTTTGCTTAAGACATTACACGCCCGGACCGATGCAAGCGGTTCAGCGCGAATTTCACTGATCAACGGTCGGGAGAGCGATCAATTGGGCACCCAACACTATCTCAATAATCCGTTGATTCACGGCGATCGACGCAGCAAGTTGCGCCGATCAGAGTGGACGGAACAGTTTCGCTGCGACCATCTAAAGCCGCTCATTATTTGCCGAGGACCGATTCGTAAAGAGGCGATGGATGTCTTTGCGGAAATGGGCATCCATCAATACGGAATCCTTTTATCTGAGAAAGACTCGATTGTGTACCGAGGCGCCTTGGCGCCCGAGCTTCGGGTGCTGACTGATCCCGAGCGGGTTCACAGGGTGCCCGATTACAGTGGTGCGACAAAAGAAGAACGTGAGCAGCGCATTGCCGACATCATAGGTATTGCGCATGACCATGGTTATAACGCCATCTTCGCGGGTTATGGGTTTATGGCCGAAGATGAGCAGATGGTGGCCGCCATGGAGGGAGCCGGACTGAATTTTATTGGCCCCTGTTCTCGCACTGTGCGGCAAGCGGGTTTGAAAGATGAGGCAAAGCGCACCGCGCTAAAGTCAGGGGTGTCAGTGACGCCGGGAATTGACAACGGCACGACGCTCACTCTGCTTAAAAAATATCCCGATCAAAAAGCGCTCTTGGAGGTAATCGAGCAGCAGGGTCTGGAGCTGGAGGATGATGCGTTGCGCGACGGAGAGCTCGAAGCGCTCGCTGAAGCTGTGCTCACGGCCAGCTACCGAAAGGGAGTGGACCTCTACACAATTGACGAGCTGGGTGAAACGCTCACCGAAGCGGTTGTGCGAATGAGCGAGCAGTACCCGCAGAATCGTGTGCGTCTCAAAGCCATCGGTGGCGGCGGCGGCAAGGGACAGCGGATCGTGCCGCTCGGACAGTCAGACCGCACCCCTGAGCTGGTCCGTGAAATTCTAAACGAGGTCAAAACGACGGGTGTTGGCGACAACAAAAACGTCTTGGTTGAGCTCAATATTGAAACCACTCGCCA
>CALKEI010000084.1 GCA_938085095.1 uncultured Luminiphilus sp.
ATTTGTAGGGCGCGTAATTGCCGTGCCACGCGACCACATCCAAAGGCGAATGGTTGATCTCACAGGCGTGGAATTGACCGCACCATTTAGTGACAACGCGATGTTTGACCCCGTCCTTTTGCTCAAAGGCGGCGACAGGCGACAGGAAATCGCGCGGGTTGGCCATGCAATTGGCCCCGATGGGGCCACGCTCCGGCACCGTAAAGACCGCACCGTAGTTTTCACAGATATAGCCGCGCGCCTTGTCGTCACCGTTCAAGAGCACCT
Organism: uncultured Luminiphilus sp.; assembly: GCA_938085095.1. Taxonomy (GTDB): domain Bacteria; phylum Pseudomonadota; class Gammaproteobacteria; order Pseudomonadales; family Halieaceae; genus Luminiphilus. Next base: position 268 of record CALKEI010000084.1, read on the forward strand.
TGTATTTCACCCCGCGCGGAATACAGACGATTTCACCAGGGGCTACATCGATGATCCCGAACTCTGTGAAAAAGCGCAATGCACCAACCTCTGGCACGATCAGCATTTCACCGTCGGCGTTATAAAACACCTCCGTGTCCATGCTTTGCGTGACCGCATAAGTGTGGATGGCATAACCGACTTGGGTCAGCACATCACCGCCTGTGAAAATGGTCCGCATACCTTCCAACCACGTGCCCGCATCACCCGGTATCGGCGCCGGATCCCAACGCATCGGTGCCAGCGGCAGACCGCTTTCATCAACCGTGGGGGCAGAGCGAAAATGGGGCAGATCAAACCGCACCATATCCGAAATATGCTGCACCGTTGGACGCATCCGGTAAAGCCACGCGCGCTCATTGGAAATGCGCGGGGCCGTAAACGGCGACCCGCTTAGCTGTTCAGCATAAAGCCCGTAGGGGCAACGCTGGGGCGAGTTCTGCCCAATCGGTAGCGCGCCCTCGATGGCTTCTGTTTCGAAGTCATTGCCAAAGCCCGGCATGTAGCCTGCGTTGTATTGCGCGCGAGACTTGGCCATCACGAAATCGGTCTGTGGGGCGTTCATGGCTCAGCTCTCCGCCGTCAGAACGCCACGCTGAATCTGATCCTCCTCGATCGACTCAAACAGCGCCTTGAAGTTGCCCTCGCCGAAGCCGTCATCGCCCTTGCGCTGGATAAACTCAAAGAAGATCGGCCCGATCACCGTCTTTGAGAAAATCTGCAGCAACACGCGAGTAATGCCGCCATCAACCACCCCTTCGCCGTCGATCAGGATGCCATGCTTGCGCATCTTATCCAGCGGCTCTTGGTGGCCTTTCACACGATCTTGGGATTTGTCGTAATAGATAGCAGGCGGCGGCGGCATGAAGTCGATGCCTGCATCCCCGATCTTGTCGGTGGAGGCATAGATATCTTCGGACGCCACGGCGATATGCTGGATGCCTTCGCCTTTGTATTCCTTGAGATATTCCTCAATCTGGCTCTGATCATCCGAGCTTTCGTTGATCGGGATACGGATCTTGCCACAGGGCGATGTTAGCGCGCGACTAGTTAGGCCCGTGATCTTGCCCTTGATGTCAAAAAACCGGATCTCGCGGAAGTTGAAGGCTGTGGCATAGAATTTGTACCACGTGTCCATGTTCCCCTGCATCACGTTGTGGGTCAGGTGGTCGATGTAGTAAAAGCCAGCGCCCTCGGGGCGCGGATCATGTTCGCCCAACCACTCAAAGTCGGCGTCATAGGCGTTTTTGCCGTTGTCGTAGTCTTCGACAAAATAGAGCAGCGAGCCGCCAATACCGATCGCAGCAGGCACGTCGAGCGATTTACCGTTCCCTGTGTATTCCTCGGCACCGTAGTCCAGCGCACACTTCAACGCGTGCTGGGCATCCACAACACGCCACGCCATCGCGGGCGCACACGGGCCGTGATCTTTCACGAACTGCGCCGCATGGCTGTTCGGCTCACGGTTCAAGATATAATTCACGCCACCCTGACGATAGAGCGAGATATCCTTCGTCTTGTGACGCGCGACCTCTGTATAGCCCATCTTGGCAAACAAGGCTTCCAAGACGGCAGGGTCAGGATGGGCGAATTCAACGAATTCGAAACCGTCCGTTCCGGCAATGTTCATTTCATCGATTTTAGCTTTGGGTGCACCATGCGGAAAAGGGCCCATAAGACTCTCCTACTGTAAGTCGCGTGGCTTTCGTGCCCTCCACGCGTCAATCGCATACCCCGGCCCGCGGGATCGTCGGGCCAAACAGGAATCACCGACGTTGATGAGGATAGCACATAATGTTGCGTTGACAACATTATTATTGATTCAATCTGCTCTCTACCATGCCCCACCTATCCACAATTGGTCCTTGCAAATGACTCCATGTATCTCAAAATGGGGTGCCGTCAGACTAATGAGAACTCGCATCGGATTGCTGGCGCAGCTTTAATCTATGCGCTCAATAATTAGCGCCACTAAGTAAGAACGGCGGTTCGATTGAGCTTGAAATTGTCTCGTTAGTAGAAGTGGCTTTCATTTAGGGCTGTACAAGCAATCTAACCCCACACCCAGCCCTCGTAGCGCCTTCAGCGGACCTGAGTGGCGCCAGTGGGAACACAGCATACCGCCAAGCGGATAATCTCTGCGCTAGTTTCAAAATACCTGAATGGGGAGTGTTTTGTCATACGGAGAGGCTACGAGACCACCCTGCCCGTCTCAAGTTAGTTTTGTCTGACAGTACCTATTT
>CALKEI010000085.1 GCA_938085095.1 uncultured Luminiphilus sp.
GACCCCGCTGGAGCGGAAGCCGGGATCACACGCACGCTGGACGATTTAACGTGCCATCGGTTGACGCTTATCAAGGAGCGACTAGGCACCCACTTTCAGCCGCTGATAATGCTCGCCAATGAGGCACAGACATCTCTCGATAAGGCCCCGTTGTCGTTGGATGGAGGCAGCGAGTCGTTGGGGGACTGGCAAACGCTGGTGGGGATGCTCCTCACGGGACAGTATGACTGGCGCAAGCCCGGCGGCGTCACGGTTCGGCAGGGTTTTGCCGCCAAGAGTGAGACCAAGGCGCAATTCCTCGCGATTTTGGAATGCCTCAGAGAGGATGACCTGTTGCTAGAGGCGCTCATTGAGCTGGCTCACTTGCCCGATACGCATCACGACGGCGCTGCGTGGGGCTTGGTTGTACTGATTTCATCACTGCTGCCCGTTTTACAAGCCCATCTGCTGCTCGTCTTTCAGCAGGCGGGAGCGGTAGACCACACTCATGTCTCACTCGCCGCCATACAGGCGCTGGGATCCGACGAGTTGCCCACTGCGCTCGCCCAACGACTCGACTACCAGATCGAACATATGCTCGTGGACGAATTTCAAGATACCTCCGCCTCTCAGGCCGAGCTATTGAGCCGCCTGATGCGGGGCTGGATGGAGCACAACGAAACAGGTGCGGCACCCCGGACGCTTTTTGTGGTGGGTGATGCAATGCAGTCGATCTACGGCTTTCGCTATGCGGACGTGTCGTTGTTTCTCGCAGCGCGGCGGGGTCAGATGGGAGGCGTAGCATTGGAGCCATTAACCTTGACCCAAAACTTTCGCTCACAACCCGGGGTGGTCGAATGGGTGAACGAGACGTTTTCTGAACTCTTCGGAGAAGAGGATAATCCCCATTATGGACGAGTAAGGCACGTGAGGGCTTCGAGTCTCTTGCCTGACAGGTCGAGCACCCACTCTGGTGTGAGTATCAAACTATTTCAGGCATCGGATCGTGACCGCGAAGCAGCGGCTATTGCGCGGCAGGTGAGTGAGATCCAGCGTAGCGACCCCTCGGCGTCGATAGCAGTTCTTGTGCGTGCGAAGGGTCACGCGAGCGATATCGCGGCGGCGCTCGTCGAGGCGGGCGTGCCCTTTTCAGGTGAGTCTATACAGTCATTGGCTGAGCAGCCGGCAATTGAGAGCCTGTTGAGTCTGTGCCGCTGGCTGGCGAACCCTGCTGACATGGTTGCGGCATTGGGGCTGCTGAGAAGTCAGTGGTGTGGTGTCAGCCTCGCCACGATATCGGCATTACTGAACGCACATTTGCTGCGACCTCTTAATCTTTTGGATGCGCTGCAGCTGCCGCCTAATGCGCTTCCAGAAGACGAACGAGATCGCCTTACCCACCTATCGCAAGCCTTGAGCTGGGCACAAACCAAGCGCGATCGCTTGGGGCTGCCGATATGGGTTGAGCAAGTATGGCTGCGCCTCGGGGGTGCGAACGGTTTGGTGGAGCAGGAGCTTCGGCATGTCGAGTGTTTTTTCAACGTACTACGCAAGGCCGAGCACAGTGGAAGGGGGCTAGATATCAGCTGGCTGCAGCAGGAGATTGCGATGGCGGCGGTTGAGGCGGCTGATAAGCCCGGCGGGGTAGAGATCATGACGCTTCATAAGGCCAAGGGGCTGGAGTTTGACTATGTGTTTATGCCCTGCCTGCACAAGCGAACGCGCGCCCTGCAGCGAGACTTGATTCGTTGGCATTGGCACGGTGACACCGCGCAAAGAGCGCTGTTAATTGCCGGAAATGATGGAGATAAAGACTCAAGAACGCTCTATAACTATCTAAAATGGTTGCAGAAAATAAAGGATCAAGAGGAGGTGAAGCGGCTGCTTTACGTCGGCATCACGCGTGCAAGATTAGGCGCGATGCTCAGTGCGTCCGCTTCCTGGACGGCAGATGAGGATCCGCCAGACGCCCCGGCGGGCTCTCTTCTCGACTTGTTGTTGCGGACGGATAGAGGCGCGGCCACGCTAGAGATATGCTCGGTGGACTCCGAAGAGGAGGGGATCTACGACGATTCCCTGAACCGTGTGGCCGAACGAGCCAGCCTGAAGCGCCTCAAACACTCGGCGCTGAACGGCCTTTCTGTATCTGGCGAAGTGCGAGAAGCGGCGCCCGCACCGGTGGCGACGAGCAGGGCAGGAAACAGGTTGGAGCGCGTGACGGGGATTACCTGTCACCGAGTACTCGAGCTGCTGGCAAAGGAGCCCAGTCTGCCAGCGGTAGACGATCCCAGAGTTCAGGCATGGATCACGAGCAATATTGCTCTCCATACACTCACGCCAGAGCAGGCAGAGCGTGCCGGCCAACGCGTCAAGGAGCTTATCGAACGTGCTCTTACGTGTGAAACAGGGCGCTGGTTACTGTCAGCGCGAACCGAGGCGGCTAGCGAGCTGGCCTTGAGCCGCCTTGAGGGGGGTGAGTGTAAAACGTACGTGATTGATCGCACTTTTATGGACGAGGATACGAATCTTCGTTGGATCATCGATTTCAAAACCAGCGAGCCGGCAGAGGGAGAGACTATGGGAGCCTTTGAGGCGCGAGAGAGCGAGGCTCACCGAGGCCAGCTTGCCGGCTATGCGGAACTAGTAAACGCAATAGAATGGGGCCGCGACGTTCCGGTCAGGACGGCACTGTATTTCCCTGCGATCCAGCGGCTAACGGTCCTGAAATAAAAAACCCGGCTGGCGCCGGGTCTTCATGAGGCCTGAGTGATTCACTCAGTTCTCTTGCGATTAAACCTCTTTCAGCGACAGCACAAGTGCCTCTGTAAAGATAATGACAACGGTGTCGCCTAGGCGGACGTTATCCAGCTTTGCCATTTCGACGCCGCCGACGGTGTGCATGCGGCCTCGCGCATCCTTGATCATGACATTACCATTGCTATCCATTGCCTCAATGGTGCAAACCGCTCTGATCAAACGCGCGGCCCCTGCAGCGGTCACATCTGCATCGGCTGCAGTATTGCCCATCTCTCCCAGTACGACCCAGGGGTTGGCTTCTTCTTCGGCGGTTGGCGCGCGAACTTCAGCTTCGACCGAGGCCACGTAGTCGGCGACGATCGTATCTCCGGGCACAATCTTAGACAGGTCCACGCCGTCCTCACGGGCCGTCAAGGTCACAAAATTCCCAGCCGGTCCGCGCACAACGACTTCGCGAGTCTCGAGGTCGATCGCAATGACTTCACCCTCTACTTCGGCAACGATCGCGCGCCCGCCAGAGGCCCAAACAACATCATCGCCACTCACTTCGGCTGCCACGGCGTGGTCGCCTCCTTCGTGATGCGCTGCAAAAACGGAGGCCGGCAACAGTGCCAGCGAGACAAACAATGAAAGTGAGGTTTGAATGAGCAGTTTCATATTTCGTTCCTTATCCACGGGTTCGCGCTGTAATCACTCTTAGCGCCAAGTGGCCGCACAATACATCAATCGGCTCCGGGCTAAAAGTGAGTAAGTCACACTGTCATATTATGAGCCGTCAGGCGTTGTTCTTCCATTCACGCACGGCGGTAAAGACCCCGTCAGGCGTGTCTTCAATTAGCCTACCCGCATCGGCAAGGGTCTGCCGAACGGCGGGACTGTCCCAGCGAAGGAAGGGGTTATAGG
>CALKEI010000086.1 GCA_938085095.1 uncultured Luminiphilus sp.
AGGTCAGACTGATCTTTGGCTGGATAGCATCAAACTCTTCGCTTCGATCGGCTACCCGTGCACTCACCGCGCCCGATTCTAGGTCAATAAAAGCAGGGTTCCAGGGAGTGCCACCCAGCGGAGCCCCGTTGAGCGTGCAGCCGCCTTCGAAGAACTGGCCGCAGTAGTTGATATTGGTCGATACATATCCATCAGCAGGGCTTGGTACCGCGTTGCTGACTTCTCTATCTTCAATGTCGTATCGCAATGCGAAAGACAGTTCCATCCGGTCCGTAATGTCATAGTTGATCGAGCCGAATCCAGAAAGGACGGTTGTCTCAAAGTCATCTAGCACCAAGGCATCAGTCAGTTCGTTAACAAATGAACGCGGTAATTGCGCTCGCCCATCATCCTCGAGCTGTGCCACGCCTACCCGACGATCAATGTTGAGGAAGTACATCCCGGCCTGCCAGCGAAGTCGCTGATCGGCATCGGATGTCCACTGCAACTGGAAACTGATGTCGCGCTGGTTGCGCTCCGGGTACTGATAACCGTCACAGGTGGTCGGGCTATAAGGCGGCAAGAACCTGCCGGCTGCAGTGCCGTCTAAGTTGAAGGTGGGCTGCTGCATTGCGGTGTTGTCGCCAAGAAACAGCGACCGCTCTGCGGCAGACTGCTGGCAGTGCCCCAACGCGTCATAGAAACCGAACGCACCGGATGTGCCGTCCGCCAGAAAGTACTGGTCCTGGTCGGAATAGAGCGCCCAGGCGGTAAGTGTGCCGGATTCGAACTGTTTATCGATCTTTACTGAGAACTCCAGTGTTTCCTGTTCGTTTTCGGGGTCAACGTTGGGGCTGTAAACCCACTCAAAATCGTTTACGTCGATTGAGGCTGCCGTGTTGTCTACACCAAAGCCTGTCACACCCTCTAGTGCACCCACAAAAAAGGGCAGTTCAAATGCAGCATTAAATGCGATCGAGGCAGCTGACACCTCGGAATAACGCAGTTTTGTATCAATGGACAATGTGTCAGTAGGGTCCATCACAATGCGCGCGCTGACGGCGGTCTCTTCGTAGTCATTTACCACATCATCGTTCAGATAAACGTTCTCGAGAAAGCCGTCAGTCTTGCGTGAGGTGACGGTCAGGCGGCCTGCGACATCGCTACCCAACGGGCCTGCGATGGTAGCGGTTCCGTACATCGTGCCGTATTCTGCTGCGCCGACTTTGATGCTCCCTTCCATCTCCTGCGTGGGACGCTTGGTCGACATAATGACCGCGCCGGCAGCTGCCGAGCGGCCATAAAGCGCGCCCTGAGGTCCTTTCAATACCTCGATCTGTGAAAGGTCGGGGTATTCACGGTTGAAGGCGGAGGGGTTGGTGTAGAGCACGCCGTCAACAATAAATGCAAAGTTGGTTTCTGCGTCGCGGGCACCATTAATGCCGCGAATAGCGAGCTGGCTATCACCCACTTCCACGGAGTTCACAAACGTGACGCCCGGAGTCATGTAGACAAAATCTTCCGCGCGCGCGACGCCCATATTTTCGATCTGACCTGCGGTGAAGGCGGTGACCGTAGCGGGTACGTCCTGCAAGGATTCCGCGCGGGCCCGCGCTGTCACCACAACTTCTTCCAGTTGCGCCATGGCCGCGGATGGCAAAAATGCTGCCGTAATAGAGATCGCAGCAGACACTGCGGCGGTCAGTGGAAGTGTTGCCAGCGCCTGACGGCGATTAAGTGGGATGGTGCTCCTCATGGGTAGCCTCCTTCATATATTGAGCCCGGGAAGGGCCTTTATCTGCAGTATTTACAGTACTTGCGCGGTTTCAGATCAGCATTGATCTCCACGCAAAACGTCCCTTGTCCGGACATTATTCTACAGGTGACCCAATATCGCCTCGCGATCGGCTTCGGTCAAGTCCAGATCTGCAATAATTTTCGCAGTATTTGCGCCGATTTCTGGCAATTGGGTGTCGATTTGCGCGGGTTCATTCGAAAATTTGATAGCCGAGCCAATGTGATCGTGGCCCTCCACATCCTGAAACCGCATACCTCTCTCCCAAACCTGCTCCGACTGCCAGGCCTCTTTTAGGGTGACCACTGGACTCCAACAGATATCCCGGCCTTCAAACCAATTTTCCCACTCCGCTCTGGAATGCGCTCTAAAGGCGCTCCTGAGGTACTCAATCGCGGCCCAATGACCTTCACCCGCAGGCCCGGTGACAGCCTCGATAAATTCAGGTCGACCCAGCCCGCTGAACAATGCCTCCACGAACTTGTGTTCTCCACCACCCAACGCAATGTAGTGATTGTCCGCGGTTTCATATACGTTGAGCATGGCGTTACCGCCATGAGTGCGTTCTTTAAGCCGCTCGGGCGCCTGGTCGCCGCCAAATACTGGCCCGAGAATATTGGGGCTGGCCGCCAATACTGATTCAAACATACTGATGTCGACGAAATCCCCTTGCCCCGTCGTTTGGCGACGGAGGAGGGCCATCAAAATACCCGAAAGCGCTAAATACGAGGACAGCATATCGGCGATAGGCACCCCGATAATGGCGGGCCCCGCATCTCCCTCAGGCGAGCGTGTGAGGTCGAGAATGCCCGCGGCTGCCACGGTGGCGGTGTCGTGGGCCGGTTTCTCGCGCCAAGGGCCGGTTTGACCAAACGCCGAAATCGAGCAGTAAATAAGCCCCGGGTTGGTTGCTGACAGCGTGTCGTAATCGATGCCCAGCCTTTTTGCTACGCCAGGGCGAAACGCTTCTACTACCACGTCGACTTCTCGCGCGAGTGCAAGAAGCGCCGCTTTGCCCGCCTCGGTTTTCAGATCGAGCGCAATGCTCTCTTTGCCTCGTTGGGTATTGCGAAACATGACCGTCTCGCCCCCTTGCTGCCATGGAAAAGCCTCAGCAGATCGGGTGGGCTCGGGCGCTCTGGGGTTCTCAACTTTAATCACCCTGGCACCATGATCAGCCATATGCTGGGTGGCCGCTGGGCCCGGCAGGAACAGCGAGAGGTCAAGAACAGTGAGTCCGTCCAGTTTCATGGGGCGTCAGAGATCAGCAGGTGATGCCGTCTGCACTCAGGCCTGTCAGATCCTCTTCGGAGAGCCCGAGTAGATCTCCCAGAATTTCGGTGTTGTGCTGGCCAATTTTCACGCCGGGCCAATCGGTGCGCCCTGGTGTCTCGCTCAACTTAGGCATAATGGCCGGTATCTTTAATGGTTCGCCGTCAATCTCGACGGTTTCGAACATACCCCGCGCGATGTAATGGGGGTCCGTCATCATGTCTTCAACGCTATAAATGGGGCCAACCGGCACGCGGACACTCTCGAGCTTGTGAATAATCTCGGCGGAGGTGTGCTCGCTGCACCACTTCGCGAGTGCGTCGTCGATTTTTTGCTCATGAATAACCCGGCCCTGGTTGTGCTCGAGCTCGGGGTCTAGGGCCATATCCTCGCGACCGGCCTCGGTCATCAGCCGCTTGAAGATGGAGTCGCCGTTGCCGCCAATCACCACGTGTTTGCCGTCCGTGCAAAGGTAGGTGTTAGTGGGCACAATGCCTGTAATCGTAGTCCCGGAGGGTTCGCGTACGACTCCGGCGCCATCAAACTCAGGCACGATCCCCTCCAGCAGGTTGAAGATCGATTCGTAGAGGGCCACATCAACTACCTGACCTTTACCACTGTTATTGCGCTCGATAATGGCAAAGGCGACGCCCAGAGCAGCGTGAATAGCCGCCACCGTGTCGCCCAGCGAGATGTTGGGCCGAACTGGCGCCTTACCCGGCTCACCATTAATGTAGCGAAAGCCGCCGTAACCCTCGGTGACCGAGGCATAACCGGGCTTCTCCGAGAAGGGACCACTTTGACCGTAGCCTGAAATCCGCGCATAGATGATGCCAGGATTTTTTTCCTTGACCTGTTCCGGTCCCAGGCCCCACCCCTCCATTGCACCTGGACGGAAATTCTCGATCACGACATCGGCTTTGGTGAGCAGATCAAACGCCAGTTTCTGACCGCGCTCTGATTTCAGATCGAGCGTCACGCTTTTCTTGTTACGCGCCAGAGAGTGATACCAAAGCGACATGCCATTGCGAACCTCTCGCCACTGTCGAATCGGGTCGCCGGTGGGGGGTTCAACCTTAATGACCTCCGCGCCAAAGTAACCAAGTATGGTTCCGGCAAAGGGGCCGGCTAGCAGTTGCCCTAACTCGATGACCCGCAGGCCTTCCAGTGGTCGCGACTGAGACATGTTTTGCTCCTGATAAGAATATGGTGCTCAATAGACAAATAGTACGGACAATCGAATACAAAAGGAACGCAGGCCGGCCATCGCTTTGGTATAGCCCGCTAGGCCTAATGGTGTTGTGCGAGGGGAGAGGTTATGAGGACACGGTATCGGATGATGGGTCTGTTCTGGGCGCTTTGGACAACAGTCGCGGCGGCAGATGCTGACTGGGTATTGCGGGGAGGGACTGTCTATTCAATGGATGATACGGCCTCTCATTACTCCGCTATCGCGATAAAGGGTAACCGCATTATCTGGCTCGGCGACAGCCATGCCGCTACCACTCAGGTGGGTCCTGCAACTCAGATTATAGAGCTCAATGGACGAACTGTTTTACCGGGCTTTATTGACACTCACATCCACAGTATGGACACGTTGCCACTGATAAACGGCGTCAAGCTGAGTCCGTATCAAACTGCGGAGGAAGTGCTAGCAACTATCGCAGATCATGCGCGGAAATACCCTTACCAGAATCCGCTACTCGGATCGGGTTTTCTCGCACCCGCTTTTGGTGTGGGAGGGCCGACCGCCGCTCAGCTCGATGCGGTCGTTCCGGACCGCCCGGCACTGATCGTCGATGAGGGCGGGCATACAGGCTGGGCGAATAGCTTGGCCTTGCAAGCAGCAGGGATCTCAGGTGAGACCCCTGACCCCGTTCCGGGGGCACATTTCTTTCAGCGAGACGAGGAGGGTAACCCTACTGGATGGCTGGTTGAGGGTGCGGCCATTGATCCTGTCAGTGAGGCATTGGGTGTCGTCAGTGAGGAGGCGATAGCGCTGGCGGCGCCGGCTTTTTTCAGGGAGATGTCGGCGGTGGGTTTAACCGCCGCCTTCGACGCCGGAATGATCGATACCGGAGAGCTTGGTCGCCGTCTGGCGCATCAAATGGTCGAGGCTGGGGAGTTTCCAATCAGAATGGTGGCGTCGCTGTACGTTAACCAACCCGAGCAGCTGACAAATGCGCTCGCGACGTTGACGGCGCTAAACGAGCGTTATCACCACGAGCTGTTTACCGTGTCCACACTCAAGCTGTCCCTCGATGGCACGGTCGAGGCTAAAACCGCTGTCATGCTGGATCCCTACATGCTACCCGAGGGGCATGAGGCGAAACCGCTACTGCCTAACCCCGTGATGTTCGATGCGGTGGCGGACGCCCACGAAGTTGACGTAGATCTGCATCTTCACGCCATCGGAGACGGTGCGGTCCGATCGGCGCTGGACGCCATCGAGCGCGCCAAGACGCTCCATCCTGATAGCGATACGCGAACGACCATTTGTCATATCGAGATTGTAAGCGCAGAGGATGTCAGTCGTTTTGCCGAGCTAGGGGCGGTTGCGCAAACCACACCCACCTGGTTTTACTACGATGATCTTGCGCTCCGCTATTTGGGCGCTGACCGTTTCAATCAAATGTATCCCCTGGCGTCTATTCTTCGTCATGGAGGCAAAGTAACGCTGGGCAGCGATTATCCGGTGAGCTGGATCGGCAAAGATGCGCTAAACCCCCTGTTCAATATTGAAATGGCAGTGACGCGGCAGCAGGCGGGTAATCCTGAGGTGCCAGTGCAAGCACGAGTGAGTGAGCGACTCAGCGTAGATCAGGCTATTCGCGCACACACATCCGATGCCGCATGGCAGCTGCGGCTGGAGGACAAGATTGGCACCCTCGAGGTAGGTAAGCTCGCCGACCTGGTGGTGCTCGACCGGGATCCTTACGCCAGCGATGTGTATCACATCCATACCATCGCGGTGGAGCACACTTTCTCGGATGGCCGCCTAGTGCACTCGCGCTAAGGCTTCGTTTCTTCTAGTCAGCTCCTATTCGAGGCATTAAAGCATCTCGATAATCTGCGCCGACGCGCAGGAGGGGTGTGTTCAGGTGATAACCGGCCGACTTTGCTACAAATTTTCAACTAATTTAGCGAGGGGGGTTGCCTTTTCTGATAATGATAATAATAATGATTCTCATTAACGACTTGAAGAGAGTTTAGCGGTGAGAGTATCTGAGAGAAAAAACACGCTGCAGCCAGCAATACTTGCTTTATCGGTTGCAATGGCCGGTGCTGCCAATGCTCAGGAGGATCAGGAAACGCCTCTTGAGGAAACAATTGTTCTGGGCAGCTACTTGCAGTCGAGTCAAGTGAACGCGCTCCGCAGCCCCACTCCTATTTTGGATGTGCCCCAGAGCCTCAGTATCGTGACCTCAGAAGAGATCCTCAAGCGCGGTTTTACCAGTGTGTCCGACATTATTGAGTATTTGCCGGGGGTCAGCATGTCTCAAGGAGAAGGACACCGGGATGCGGTGGTCTTCAGGGGCGTGCGGTCAACGGCCGATTTCTTTATTGATGGTGTGCGTGACGACGTTCAGTACTATCGCCCACTCTACAATCTTGATCAGCTGGAGGTGCTGAGAGGGCCCAATGCATTATTGTTCGGTCGCGGCGGCACGGGTGGCATTCTCAATCGAGTGACAAAGAAAGCGGAGATGGGCAGCGATTTTTCGCAAGTCACGGGTTTCGCAGATTCATTTGGTGGAGCGGGGCTGCAGGGCGATCTCAATATTGGCATGGGCGACACTATGGCGTTCAGGCTCAATGCGATGGCGGAAGGACTCGATAACCACCGTGATCATTTTGATGGCGAACGGTTTGGTATCAATCCAACGGTACGAATAGTGATGGGGCCCGATTCCCGGTTCGATGTCTCTTATGAGTATGTTGATCACGAGCGTTTTATCGATCGGGGAATTCCCACCGGCAGTAATGGAGACCCGGTCGAGCGCCTCGATCGAGTGGTATTTGGCGACCCCGATGTCAACCTCACTACTCTCAAAGCACATATTTTTATCGGCAATCTTGAGCACCGTTTTTCTGACACCCTGAAAGGAAAGGTCACGGCGTTCTATGGCGACTATGACAAGGGTTATCAGAATTTTTACGCCGCATCCTATAACGAGGCAGTATCGCCGGATTTGGTAACACTGGATGGCTACGTTGATACGACGCAGCGCGAAAATCTCATTTTGTCGGGCAATCTCATCAAGGAAGCGGCGTTTGCAGGGATGAGCCATCGATTCCTGGTCGGTGCGGAGTTCGTAGAGACCTCGTCTGATCAGGACCGCTGGAATACGTTTTGGTCGGGTACGTCAGATGATCGGGAAACTTTTAGCATCAGCCGGCCGATGGGGATTGTTGGCGGCGTCGGTATCAACGCGTTAGGTGCGCAAACGGTCAACGACTTTACTGCCGATCTAAATGATGAAACGCGGGTGGAGATTGAAGTCTCGTCTTTTTATCTGCAAGACGAGATGGCGATCACAGACTATCTAGATGTGGTTTTAGGCGCGCGTTTTGATCAATTTGAGATCGACGTATTCAATGTTCCGGCGAATGATACTCGCACGAAGCGGGACGAGGAGATCTCACCGAGGTTAGGCGTTGTTTACAAACCGGTCGAGAGCATGTCGTTGTACGTGAGCTACAGTGAATCCTTTCTCCCGCGCAGTGGAGAGCAGTTTGCCAACATCAACGGTAGTAAGGGGCAGCTCGACGCAGATACGTTCTCTAACAGCGAGGTGGGTTTTAAGTGGGATCTCTCACCCGGCTTAAGCTTTACGGCGGCGGCTTTTGAAATCGAGCAGGAATCCCCGCAGGTCGCTGACGATGACCCTTCGACGCTCGATGTCATTGAATCTCAAATTGATGGTTTCGAGGTCCAGCTTCAGGGGCAAATGAATGAGGCGTGGTATGTGTCCGCAGCGTATAGCTATCTCGATGGTGAGCAATCGGATCGGCTAGGGGGAACAGGTTTGCGCCCCAGAGAGCTGCCGGAAAACATGTTCTCAGTTTGGAGTTTTGTTGAAGTGACGCCTAGCCTGGGGGTGGGTATTGGACTTACCTATCAGGACGAAAGCTATATCAATAACAGCAACACCGCGAGACTGCCCAGCTTCACCCGGGTCGATGCTGCGCTTTACTACGAATGGTCCAATGACCTTCGTATACAGTTGAATCTCGAGAACGTTGGCGATACCGGGTACTTCCCCAGCTCACACAGTACTCATCAGGCAACGGTTGGCGCGCCATTCAATGCTCGGCTCGCGATTACCAAAGACTTTTAAGGTGTAGGGAAGAGGGCGTGTGCACTTCACATGCCCTCCCATGCCGCGCGAAGGTGTACCTCAACATCGCAAGCTAAGTCAGTCAGGCTTGGTCGTCTTCATCG
>CALKEI010000087.1 GCA_938085095.1 uncultured Luminiphilus sp.
ATGATCCCGGCTTCCGCTCCAGCGGGGTCATGGTGTTGACTGACGAGCTTGCCCCAATCGCCCCGCCGGCCCAGCAGGGCGATCAGCAGCTCGCTGACCTGGGACCAGCGATTATTGAACTGTCGCAATAATTCAACGATCCCCTCTCCCACCGCACCCTCGCCGGCCTGAGCAAGAAAATTCTGCACGGCAGCCTCGTAAAGGGGCTGTGCATTGTCGACCGGCTCAACCAAGCCGCCTGTGCCACTGAGTATTGGCATTTGACGCGTTAGCTCATGACAAAAACTATCAATCGTGCGGATGTTCAGGGTCGTGTCGTCGAGGCGCCAATTTTTATCCTCGGCATGGGCGACAAGATCGAGCGCAAGTTGCCGGCTCTGGACCTCATGCTCCGCCGAGACGGGTATGCCCCGCTTGGCCTGATCGATTTTTTCGAGCACCCGCAGTGCCATTTCACTCGCCGCTTTGCGGGTGAAGGTAATGGCCAGTACCTGTTCCGGCCGCTCCACCCTGGCGAGTAGAGCCAGAAGTCTTTGTGTCAGCAGCTCGGTCTTTCCCGAGCCGGCAGGCGCACTCACGCAGAAACTGCGAGTGGGATCAATCGCTGTAGTCCGTGCGGCCTGATCGGCAATGCTCACTCGACAGGCTCCTTTTCTTCGGGCTCTGACAGCTCGCGCAGTTGATTGATGCGGCACACCGGGGCGAGATCACAGTACTGGCAGGCGCCCGGCTGCGGCGCTACTTCGGCCGCACCGCCGAGAAAATCCTCAGCGAGCCGGTGAAGTGCCGTGTGCCACTGCCCAACCAGCTGCTGCCAAGTGCTGGCGGCTCCGGTCGTCTGTTGTTCGAGGGGCTTCCCTCCTGCCTTGCCCAACCCCAGATCCTCACCCATCGCAACAAACTTCACGGGGTCCCCCACCGGCAAGGCCCCAAACGCAATACCCTCGATAGCCTGATCCAGCAGCGAATAGAGCGGTAGCTGAGGCTCTTCGGGGCGATCACCTAGCCATTTGCTCTTGGAGGGAGCCCGGGTTTTGTAGTCGATCACCACGCGCCGTCCGTCGCCGAACTCATCAATGCGATCGGGCCTCAAAGTCAGCATGAGTCCATTGAGATCCAGCGTGTGGTTCTGCTCCATCTCAAGTACCCTGAACGAGATATCTCTCTTTTTCTCCAAGCGCAACCACTCACTTAATAGGTCGACGCAAACCTGCTTCTCCAGCTGCCAGCACGCGCTACCCACCCGTTCCCTGAGGCTGTAACCCCTCGCTTCACACCCCGCCTCCACGTGGGCCATCGCCTCGGTCACGGCGGTTTCTACAATTTGACGCTCTTGGTCTGCATCGAGTCCAACGAGGGAAGCCTGCGAGCCAATCGAACGCCAGGCTCTGAAAAGCGCCTCGTGCAACAGCCCGCCCCTTTCCGCCGCAGAAATCCCCACAATGGGCTCCTGAAGCGATGGCACCTTGAGTCGATGCCTGACAAACGCCCGAAACGGGCAAGCCGCCTGATCTCTTATCAGGCCTGCCCCGCCGGAGCGAGTAGACTCTTCGCTCGGCATGGGCACATCCGGCGGCATGACCTCGACGCCCGTCATCTCCCGCCACCGCTTGGGCGGGAACCAGGTCCCATCATGCGCCTGAGATACCGGCGGCAATAGCGCGCTGGGCTGAGTTGGCAGGCCCTGCTCGGATAAGTGAAAGCTCGCCAACGTGTCAGGGCTCTCTGCCGACCACACTTGTAGCAAGTCTATGGCCTGCGCTTGCAGCGCACTCTCATCGGAGTCGCTGAGCCCCAATATCTTTTGCAAGGAGGCCGGTAAAAAGGGCTCGCTACGCTTTCTCGCTGGCAGCAAGGCCTGCTGAACCCCACACAGCCACAAGGCGTCAAATTGCCCGCCCACGGCCTCAACCGGCCCCAGCACTTGAATACTGTCGTGCGGCGTTTTGGGCTGGAAGACGGTGTTGTCGAGGCAGCCTCGCCACAGCCTCACTGCGGCGTCGTAGGTTTGGTGGGGCAGCACCGCTGATAACTCATTCAGCGCATCGAGACTTGCCTCAAACCGCTGTAACTGCTGATACTCGATCGAATCGAGCGGTGTTCTCACTGGCCACTGCCATAGCGTCAAGCGCTCGCGGATAACGTCTGACCAGGCGCTCAGGTTTTTGACACCCCTTTGCATCCGACTGGATCGCAGCGCTCGCAATATGCCCGCCAGAGCAGAGTCTGGAAGCTCCCGTGTCACAATGTGTAAGGCGCTCTCGAGGGACACTTCCCGGTCGCCCGCGCGAAACTGCGCCTCGATTAATCCCAGACCGGCGTGCGCACTATCACGCAAAGGCAGATACGGTGAGCGCATCATTGCCAGCCAATCCGCTCGGCTCAAAGCTCTCGTTTCCCATTCTAGGATGGTCAGTGCATCGCGATACATCGGCGTGTTCGAGAGGGGCATGCCCGTCGAAAAGTTAACCGGAAGGTCGTTGTACCGCGCATCGAGACAGTCGAATGCCTGCCTTAAAAAGTACTCGAGTCTCTGCCGATCTCTTTGCATGTCGAGTAGCACAATGGCAGTTCGGCAATCTGATGTGGCGACGCGGTCGTGCGCCCACTGCG
Organism: uncultured Luminiphilus sp.; assembly: GCA_938085095.1. GTDB lineage: Bacteria > Pseudomonadota > Gammaproteobacteria > Pseudomonadales > Halieaceae > Luminiphilus. The sequence continues at coordinate 2,614 of CALKEI010000087.1, forward strand.
CCGCCGCCGCCAGCTCGTCCTCTCGACTAACGAAAGATACGACCCTGAGATTTTGATGATCGCGCCTCGCGGGCTCAATCAGCGTGACGCTGGCAAGATGTTCGAGCACTTTGCGAGTGAGTGGCGGTAGCTGAGGCACGGCAAAGAGCCCTACTGAGGGCCTTTGCTCCTCCGGTAGCGACAGCAGTTGCTGATAGGCGCCATGTCGCGATACGACCCTAAGTCCGTCCAATCGCGCGCTGTATTGGCGGGCCCAGTCTGAAAAGACCTGACAATCCTCGTCGAATTGAAAATAAGACCATAAATCTGTGAGCTCACCGCCATCGTTGAGGGATAGGGTGCTCCATGCCGAGTAAGCCCGTTGAGCCGCGGCGCGGGGATGCGTCAGAGAAAAGCCAACGCGTTCGGCAAGATCGTCGCGAATAATTTGCTGCCAAAGTGCGAGCTCCTGCTGTGGCGTTAACAGACGCTGGGAAGGCAGCCGTCCCTGTTCTACTGCTTCGCGCCATCGGCCTTCTAGCCAACTATC
>CALKEI010000088.1 GCA_938085095.1 uncultured Luminiphilus sp.
TCGCGCCTCGACACCGAGGTCGCTGCGCAACACATGTCGGCTGGAGAGATAGGTGCCAAGGTCACCACCGAGCCAATAGACCAGTGCCAGAACATGGATATAAAGCAAAACGGTATACATGGTTACCTCTCAATGAGTTGGGATAGTGAAATTTTGCCGTCACACGGCGCCCGTTACTGTGAGTGAAGGCTCGCGCAATGTGATCGCCGCGATCATAGATGTCTGCCACCCACAACCATCAGGGTGTTTCCTCGACAGATATTTCGGTCAGTTCATAGTGCGTCTGCATATAGCCCTCAGCGCTGGCTTTTAGTAGCAGGTAGTCATCGTCTGCCGTGCACCACACGTCGTAGGGCGGATGCTCTTCCGGAAGGTTGCCTGCGGTGCCCGCTACCTGAAAGTGGCGGGCGTTGAAGCTGCCAGCCGCAACTTCGATTTTTTCCTCTCCAAGATAGACAAGATCAAAGGCCGTCACGAAGAAGAAAGGCCCGGTTGCGCCGCGATGATCTGGCGATGTAAGGAAGATGTTTTTCAGCGCGTGAACCCCGGGGCCCTGAGCCAGTGGATACAGCCGCATGAGGAGGGCATCTCCTACAATCGGGTGGCTCTGCAGCCACCCGACCTGACCGTCTGTTTCCAGTTCCTGGCTGATTCGACCATCTCGTACATTGAAGGTCTCGCACTCTGCGTAACCGTTAGCAAAGCGCATCCAGCCCGAACCTTCGAAGCGGCCTCCAACGGAGAGCCGCACCGAACAATCGATAGGGCTGGAGTCAGCGTGCCGGAGTGCCAGGCACACATCTCGTGTGACTTTGGGCGCATCGTCAATTTCGCAGTGGGCGAGCAGTACATCGGTGCCATCGGGCTGGCAGCTCAGGGTAAATACTTCTCGCCCGCGGACCTCGCCGGTGCGCTCGGATTTACGGCTGGTGTACTCGATCACACCTCGGATAAGCTTATGTCCCATGCGGCCCTCTGTGAATTGTCTTAGTTTGATCTGCGGCGCCAGATCTCGCTATGTATTAATGATATGTTTTTATATCATGACGGTTCGCGCTTCGGAAAAACAGGAATAACAATGGAAACCAGCGACCTCACTGCGCGGCAGATCTACCAGCAAATTAAGGATAACCCCAGCCGCGCCCGCTTTGGCTTCGGCAAGAAGGCGATCCTTGTCAATATCGATCTGCAAAAGGCGTATACCCGAACCGACCTGTTCAAAACCGCTTACGAGACCGATCCTGACCAGCTTAGTCACGTAAATCAGCTGGCAGAAGCATTTCGTGCGCTCGATTGGCCCGTAGTGTGGACCCATGTTGCTTTTATGGACTCAGGGGAGGACTGCGGTGTGTGGGGAACACGCACCGATACACCGGACTCGCTCCAGAATATTAAGTTTGGCTCGACGCGTGCCGAGTTCGATGATCGGCTCGACATTGATGAGCGGCGCGATGTCATCTACTGCAAAAAAATGCCGTCGGCTTTTTTCGAGACTGCGCTGCAGTCGCTTTGTGTTTGGCATCAGGTCGATACCGTGATCATGACCGGGGGCTCCACCAGTGGATGTATTCGCGCCACGGCCGTGGATTCACTATCGCGGGGTTACCGTACGATTGTCCCTGAGGAATGTGTGGCGGATAAGCACGAGAGCTACCATTTTGCGAATCTGACAGATTTGTCGATCAAATATGCCGATGTACTCGGTGTGGGTGAGGTGCTCAACTGGCTCTCACAGCAGGGCTGAGGATGAGTGGCACGACGCAACACGCTGAGCTCGCTCTCTATGATTACAATCCCTATGAGCGGCGCCCCAAAATCGAGTGGCCTAATGGCGCGCGCATGGCGTTTTGGGTGGCGCCCAATATTGAATTTTACGAGCTGAACCCGCCCCTCAATCCGCATCGTAAGCCCTGGCCGCACCCTTATCCCGCAGTACCCGGCTACAGTATTCGCGATTATGGGAACCGGGTGGGCCATCACCGCCAGATGGCTGTGCTCGATAAATATGGTGTGCGCGGTTCGATCAGTCTGTCGGCGGCGTTATGTGAGCACCACCCCGAGATTATCGCGCTTTGCGCTGAGCGCAACTGGGAGTTCTTCAGCCACGGTATCTACAACACTCGCTACACCTATGGTCTGAGCGAGGATCAGGAACGCGAGATGATCGAGGATGCCATGGCGACGATCGAGCGCGCGGTGGGTCAGCGGCCCGCAGGCTATCTGGCGCCGGCGCTGTCACACTCAAACCACACCATTGATCTATTCGCCGAGGCCGGTGGGCTCTATACCTGCGATTTGTTCCACGATGATCAGCCCACTTGGGTCAAAACGCGCAGTGGTAAGCCGTTTGTGTCGATTCCTTACTCGCTGGAACTCAATGACACGATTGCCTATGTGGTGCAGAAGATGGAGCCGCGTCGCTACGGAGAGATCATTCGCCGTGCCTTCGATCAGCTTTATGAGGAGGGCGCTGAGAGCGGCACGGTGATGTGCATTCCGACCCACAACTATCAGGTGAGCTGTCCGCATCGGCTACGCGCTTTCGAGGAGGCCCTTGAATACATCACCGGCCACTCTGACGTATGGGTCACCACGGGGCGAGAGATCGCCGAGTACTCGCTGACCCACCTGAAGGATCAGATCGGCAGTAACGCGGAGGCGTCGGCATGAGTGATGAGTTGCTGGTCTATCCGCGGCGCGATTACGGCATGGATCACGATCGCTACGGGTGGTCGATGCTGCAGGACCGCCCGCCGGTCGCTTGGCCCGGTGGCAAACCCCTTGCCCTGTGGATCAACCTCTCGCTCCAACATTTCCCGCTCTCGGGAGAGAAGCCCTCAGTGGCACCACCGGGAGCGCTCACCATGCCCTACCCCGATCTCAGGCATTACACGTTGCGGGACTATGGCAATCGGGTGGGTATTTATCGGCTGCTCAAGTTGATGGAGCACTATCAGGCCGCGCCTTCACTGGCGATCTCTGGCGCATTGGCAGAGCGCTACCCGCAGCTCTTGGAGCGGCTCGCAAAAACATCATCGGAATGGTTGGGCCATGGCTGGAACATGTTGTCGATGCACGCGGGTGAGATAGACCCTCAGATCGAAACCGAATGGATTCACAATACCCGCACCGCGCTCGAGGCCTTTACTGACCAACCGATTGTTGGCTGGTTGAGCCCGGGGCGCATCCAGAGCGCCAATACACCCGAGCTGTTGGTGAAAAATGGCTTCCGGTACCAATGTGACTGGGTGAACGACGAGCTGCCCTATACCTTCAGGACCAGCGAGGGAGACATGACCTGCCTGCCTTCTAGCCTCGAGCTCGATGATGTCTTCGTCTTGACCCAGAATCTGCACAGCGAAGATAGCTTCGCCCAGCAGGTGATGGATGCGGCTGACCTGCTGATCAATGAGGGGCGCGAGCAGGGTGGACGATTACTATCGCTGAATTTTCATCCCTGGCTTGTGGGGCAGCCGCACCGCATTCGCACGGTCCGCGAGATTCTTCAGGCTCTGCTGGTCGAGCGTGGCGACGACATTTGGCATGCGTCGCCCAGCCAGATTATCGAAGCGGCGCAGGCGTAATCGTTAGATCGCCTTGGTCGCACCGAAGAAGGCGACAGACGCAATGGTGACCCAATAGAAATAAGCGAGGCGCTTGCCGAATGCGAGGCTCTGCTCCAGCTGATTCTCCGCTTGCTGATTTGGTCCGTCCGCCAATACGCGAAACAGCGTGGTCCACTCGCGCATAATGAAACGTAGTTTCAGGCCAATCATCAGCGTCACGCTATAGAGCAAAATTTTGATAGAGAACCAGTACTGCATCGGTCCGACATTGAAGGGGCCATAACCCAGAAGTGAGCTGAGCGAAGAGATCACTAAAAGCGGGATTAGGATAAAGCGCACTTTCTCATCCCACAGGGTGAGCTGAAGGCCGCGGTCGGTCTCACGATAGACATACGCTGAGATGCACAGTGCCAACCAGGCGATTGCCAGTACCCACACTGCAATCAGAAAGTCGCCGCCATAGGGTTGCACGCCCCACAGATAGCCCATGTGGAGGCCAAGAGGCAACAGGGTGATGATGCCGATGCGCGCCAGAATATCGATGTGGTACGCGGTCTGCATGTGCCGGCGCCGCTCTTCCATGGACAGATCGCGGTTAATGACATGGGTCGACGTATTGAATACGCCCCATTCTCCACCCAGCCAGTAGACCATGGCGATAATGTGCAACCAGCGCAGCACAGCCAGTTCAGTGATACCCATCGTTCTGCCCCCAAATACTAAAGGTATATCATTATATCAAAAGCTTACTGTTAACGGTGCCCCGATCGCAGACGTCGACTGGTGCAAAAGGTGAACAGAATCGGGCGCCGAATGTCTAATACGCTTATTTTGATATATCATTAGATCTAACCAGTTCGATCCGATAGGAGAGGCCTTTTTATGGAAGAAGTGTTCAGCCCGCATCTTATCGGACAGCTATCCAAAGCATCCCCCACTCCCCTTTATCATCAGTTGTTTTCGCTACTGAAAGCTCGGATTCTCGACGGCACACTGGCGCTCGGTTTGCGTTTGCCCCCTGAAGAGCAGCTGGCGGGTCTTTTTAAGGTTTCTCGCATTACCGCTAAGCGCGCCATGGATGACCTGGCGGGCGAGGGGTTGGTTGAGCGCCGACGCGGTCGCGGTACCCATATCATTTACCAATACTCGCCAAAGCCGGTGCAGGCGCCGTTAACGGGAATGCTGCAGGAAATTGAGAGCATGGCGCGCAATTCTTCCGCGCAGATTCTCGATTACGGCATGCGTGTTCCCCCGCAGGCGGTCCGGGAGGACCTGGGCCTGGCCGATGGCAACACCGCATTGCATTTGCTCCGGGTACGCGAACGTGACGGCATGAAGTTTGGTCACTACACCAGCTGGACCGCCGGCGTGGAAATGCCCTCTGATGCGACGATTTTCGAGAACACGCCTCGATTGAGTTACTTCAGGCAACAGGGGCTTGAGGTGAGCCACGTTACACAAACTCTTTCTGCTGTGTCAGCTGATGCCGCAGTCGCCGGCGCCCTCGGTGTTTCGCAAGGCAGTCCCTTGCTGAGCTTGACGCGCCGCTCCTACCAAAAGACCGGCGCTGAGAGCGAGCAGATTATGGATTTTTTGATCGTGCTCTATAACCCCGAGCAATTTCAGTATTCCATGGACCTCACTTTAGATTAAGGTCAGATCAGCCCTGCCTTTTTGAGGCCCTCAATCACCAGAGATTGCTGCTTCATAAAATGCTCCCGGTCAGGGACCACGACCTCACCGTTAGCCCCTGCGAGATTATCTTCAGGATAAAAATGTTCCTGTTCGTAGGTAGAGCGGAACAGTGAAAGCCGCTGTCGCGCCATCAGATTAGTCATCGCCGGTTTGGCGCGGGCTTCGCGTAATCGCTCGATATCGATCATGGCGTGGGCCACCATCGATTCACCCGTATAGGCCTCTGTCATGACCTGCCCTTTGTAATCAACCACCTGAGAATGCCCTTGGGTGGAGTTCTGGGGCACGGGTGAGCCGTGAATAGCCGAGGTGTTGCTGGAGACCACGTAGCACATGTTTTCGTAGGCGCGTGCGCACTTGGCAATATTTTTGGGCGTGGGTCTGGGGCTGCCGACTTCACTTGAGGAATGCAGAATGACCTCGGCGCCACGCGTCGTGAGCGCTCGGGTCACTTCTGGATAGAGGATCTCTTCAGAGGCGACGCAGGCGAGACGCCCCAGCGGTGTGTCGGCCACGGGGAATAGCCCTTCTTCGCCATAGACTTCACGATATTGCGACAGCACGTCGTGCGGCGTTGGTGCAAACATTGAAATCAGCCTGCGGTAACGCAGAATGACTTCGCCTTCATCGTTAATAATGAAGCTGGTCTGAAAGTAGAGGTCGGGGAAGTGAGGATCGAGCTCGTAGGCATTACCCGACAGATAGACGCCCCGGTTTCGGGCGATCTCACCCATCCGCTCGTACTGGGGCCCATCCATGGCGATACAGGCTTTATTGCGCCACTCGCCGATACTCTCACCCATAGGAAAACTGGTCAGAAAATACTCAGGCAGCACGACCAATTTCAGGGTGTCGCCGCTAAACGTTCCAATAAAACCCTTGCTGCCGGCGATCAGCTGATCGACGCGGGTCAACGTATCCGACATAGCCTGCTCGACGGCTGCACGGTCGGCGAGCCGGTTCACGGCATGACAATCCATTTGCAGTGCGAGAGCGGAATAGGGCGTCACGGCGTATTACTCCAGTGTGGTTTGTTGCAGGCCATCGACGAGCATCACTCGAAAGCTGCCAGTCCCTTCCCGCAATGGTTTGGCGGCTTCGTAAGCCTCGCTATACCAAAAGGCTTTGGCCTGCTCCGCCGAGGGCCACCGGTGCATGACCAGCCTAGAGGCGCCCCAGTCACCTTCGAGTGATTCTTGTTGACCACCCAGAACAAGATATTCGCCGCCAAACTCGGCCACGATGGCAGGCACGGTTTTAGCATAGGCACTGAATTTTTCTGGATCGTGTACCACGGCTTCAACAATGATGTAGGCAGTCATGGTTGCACCTCTGGTGATTGCAGGTCGCTACGATTGTGATGCGATCGAATATAGCATGCCAGCCGATGCCCGCCGGGTTGAGCATTGGGTGGGTTCAGGGTCTCAGGCGAGACCAAGGGCGCCGGGGTTCATGATGCCATCGGGATCCAGCGCAGATTTTATTCCCGTGATGAGCTGCAAGGCCGGGGCCTTTAGGGCGGAGTGATAATGGTAAGCCTTGCCGAGTTGCAGGTGGCTCGCGCCTTCCCGCGATAACACGTCCACGACCTCGCTTTTGATCTTATACACAGCGTCCCAAGCATCAGGGACGTGATCAAATTGGTTGAGTTTGGCGAGATGATCGGCTTCAAGGCTGTGCTTATGGAGCGCATTGAGCTCATCGGGCCAGAAGAAGACCGGTTCGAGAACGGTGATCTGCTCACTGACCACGGCGATGAGATACCCCGTTTCGATGTTGAACTGATCGAGTGTGGATCGGTTGCGGTCATAGACCGACTCCAAAGCGGCGAGCACGGCTTCGCCGCGTGAATGGGGCACCAGACCGTGAACAGGCAGCCAACGCTCGCCTTCGGCGCCCACCATGTTATTGACAGGCCCAAAGGGGTTGGCGGCCAGAATTCTAGGGATGCTATCAGGGAGCGCTTTGCCGCCTTCGGCAGCACAGATTGTCTTGATGCGTGCCGCCTGATGGTTTGCCTCAGCCTCGGTGCGTGCTTCGCTAATGGTAAACATGGCCCACTCGACGTCGTCCATGAATCGACGGCCTGACAGAGCGATCTTCGCACCCTGCTTAATCTTATTGACGATGCCAGATTCTTGCTGGACCACCCCGGAGAGTTGTTGGGCGTCTGCCGCCAGGCTCGCACGCTTCATACGCTGCTGTTGCAGGTAGGGGTCAAAGCCAAAACACTCTGTTGTCAGTGATTCACGAGAGATCTGTGCCATGGCGCGCAGCATCGGACCTGATTCGTGGAACGCAAAGCTGGTGTAGCCCTTAGCACCTGCCACCGGCACCAGCGGCAATGTCGCTCGCACCTTGATGCCCAGCGCGCCGCAGTCTCCAAGAAATAAGCCGGTCAGGTCCGGACCAAAATGTCGCATAAAAGGTGCTGCGTGCTGTTGGCTGGCCGATCCGGTTTCCATCAGCTCACCCTTGCCGGTGACGACGCTCACCGACAGCACGTTGTCGGCGGCGGTACCGCTCTGGCCGCTGCCCCAAAAAATGCTGTTCTGAGAGAGGCCGCCCCCGACTGTGGCAAATCGACCCGATAGGGTGCCCCAGTAAGGTGTTCTCACACCAAGCGGCGCCAGATGTTCATACAGTGTTTGCCAGCTGCACCCTGCCTCTACCGTGACGTAGCGGTCTTCAAGATTGACCTCAATGATCCCATCCATGCTGGTCATATCGATCAAGACGCTATCGGGTGCCGTGGCGAGATAGCCACTGGTGTAGCTCATGCCCCCGCCGCGGGTCACGATCGGCGTACCGCGCTCCAGACATGCACGCACCAGCGACTGCACCTCGTCGATCGTGCGTGGTCGAACGACTGCGCAGATGGGTGGTCCAATGCTGAAGACATCCTGCGAATAGAGGGCGATCTGCTCGACGTCGGTATCGATGATCTCCGCCGGGAGCAGCTGACTGATGGTGGATACCACTGCGTTCATTCCGCGCCTCCTGACCCATATCAATAAAATACGATGGACTATAAAGGGTAACAGACGTTTCACCATATCGCCCGGCGTGTTGGACAGCAATGAAAACACTGCGGGGAGCGCGAACCCCAACCAGATATCTTCAGTGTGGTGAGGTTGCGGCGTGGGTTATGAGTCACGATAGCGCTTCTCTAATGGGTATGGCGGTATGATGTGACCGACTCGAAACGAAGGGCAATCCAATGAGAAAGAGCGGCTTCTCGCACGTGATCATCACCACAGCCCATGCAGAGCGATTAGGGGGATTTTTTTCGGCGCTGGGTTGGCGATCTGAACGGGCCGAGCTGCACGCCGACGCCGAAGAGTTTTGGGGTGCTGAGTTGTCGGCCGAGGCGGTGCGCTGGACACCGCCCTCCGAAGCTTGCGAGGCACTGTTGCTGCCCGTTTCCGCTGAGACACCCGCACTGCGACCGCTGGACTGCCCCGTGACCACGCCCGGCGGTATCTTTGATTTCAACATGCGTACTTGGAGCAGTGAATGGGCAAGGGGCTTTCTGCAGGACCACGGTTGGCGTGAATTGGTGCCCGCGGTTGCGTGGCAATTTGGGGACGTGCAAACCAGCGAGGGGCTCTATATTCAGGATGACGGTATCGTTATGGCGGTAATGGAGCGTTTGGACCCGCCGCTGGAAGGTGTCGAATTTGATCGCATGAGCGATATCTTCAACTCTACGCAGATGGTGGTTGATGTTGAGGCGACACTCGCTTTCCTCAGCGTGATAGGTTTTGAGCGTTTTGTTGATCATGCGGGCCCCCTGCCAGGCGAGGGCCCCAAGGTGCTGCAGCTTGAGAACTATCCGGTGGAGACCGCCGAGATTCACTTGAGTATTGCGCACCCCCAATCGACGATGTCGGGCTCTATCGAGCTGATTGACGTACCGAACTACCCTTTGCCGGTCATTGATGTTCCGAGCAACGGCGGCCGGGGCTTGCGAGCGATCAGCGTGCCCTGTGAGAATATCGGGGAAACGTATGCCGCCCTCCAGTCCAGTGAGTGGTCGGAGCAGATTTGTCACCCTCTGGCGGAACGGAGACTGCCCGGGGTGCTGGGGACCCAGTGTTTTGCTGTGACGGCCCCCGACGGTGGCCGGCTCGATCTCTATCAGCTGCCGCAGGGAGGATGAAGCCATGTTGAAATCGATACTGATGGTCTGGTTGCTGGCGCAAGATCTTGCTGTCACGCAGGTGGCATACGAGGACTATCTCGGCTATCGGGCGGTGGATGAGGGTGTGATGTCTGCTGAGCTGGCTTTAGCGATTAATCGCCCTCAGCTCGCTGGCCGGCCGTTTGTCACATTGGTGCCGCGCTCAGGTCCGCAGGTCGGTATTCGCATTGTTCAGGGCGGGCAGTCCGGTTTTGAGCCGATGCAACGGCTAGGCTGGAGCGCGGTCGAGTTGCTGGTAAAAGACCCGATGGCGCTAAAAGAAGGTCTAGACGGCTCGGCGTTTCGGCATCTGCAAGGACCCGATTTTCTGACGGACCAGAAAAACATTCTCGCGATGCAGGTGACCGGGCCCGATAAGGAGCTGTTTTACCTGACGCATATGATCGACCCATCGCAGTCCTTTCTTCAGCCCCAACCCAATCCTGAGCCTGTGGGCCATACCTTTATTATGGTGATGGGCAGTGCCGATATCACAGCCAGTGTGGCGTTCTGGCAGCAGCATTTTGACAACGGTGTGGTGGGGCCGATTCCATATCGTATCGGGGTGTTGTCGGAGGCCTATGGCTTGCCGCTTGAAACCGAGCATGCGCTGGCGCTGGTCTCCATGGCGGATGGTTACGGAATCGAAATTGATCATTACCCTGAATCGGCCAGTCCCGTGCCGGCACCAGAGGGTGAACAAGGCGGCGTCATTCTGGTGAGCCTTAGCGTGGATCCCCGCGCCTTGAAGGCGCCACTCCCTTGGGAGCTTGCTTATCATAACCAAGACGGAGGATTGCGCGGCGGCGTTGTCAGGCTACCGTCGGGGGCGCCGATAGAGGTCGCATTTACCGAGGCTGTATTGCCAGCGTCGGCTGATTAGACTTATTGTTATAATGATATATCTATTGCACGGTCTGCCACGGGGTAGAGCCGTAGGGGATTCGCGGGTTCGCTGTGACAGCCACGCTATTTGACAAACTTTGGCAAGAACATGAGGTGATGACGCTTTCAGAGCGCCAATCACTCTTGTATGTCGATCGTATCTTCCTTCACGAGCGGACAGGGAGTGCCGCACTGAACGGTTTGCTCGAGCATAACCGAGCGGTCCGTCGACGCGAGCATGCGTTCTGCACCATGGATCATATTGTCGATACGTTGCCCGGACGGGGTGATGACACCTTGATGCCCAGTGGGCGTGATTTTATCGTCGCGACACGTGGCGCGGCCCAAGAAACCGGCATTCAACTATTTGATATTCCCGATCCGGATCAGGGGATCGTCCATGTGATCTCGCCGGAGCTTGGGATCGCTTTGCCTGGTCTGTCGCTTATTTGTCCCGATAGCCATACCTGCACGCTCGGCGGCCTCGGGGCGCTGGCATGGGGAGTGGGTTCCACCGAGGCAGAGCATGCGCTGGCCACCAGTACGCTTCGTGTCACAAGACCCAAGACAATGCGCGTCACATTCGAGGGAGCCCTTCCGAACAGCGCGACGGCCAAAGACCTTATTTTGTATACGATTCGCGAGCTGTCCGGCGCTGGTGGTGCGGGCTGTGCCATTGAATTTGCTGGCCCGGCGATTCAGGCGTTGGCCGTCGAAGCGCGCCTGACGCTGTGTAATATGGCGACCGAACTGTCTGCCTTCACGGGTTTGATCGCGCCTGACCAAAAGGTGTTCGATTACTGCAACGGTCGTCCTTATGCGCCCCGGGGTGACGTTTGGGATCAGGCCAATGCGCACTGGCACGGATTGCACAGTGACGAGGGCGCCCGGTTTGATCGCGAACACGTTTTGGACATCCGGGCACTCAAACCCCAGCTCAGTTGGGGCACCAGTCCGCAACACGCTATCGATTGGGATGGCGTCGTGCCTCACGTGATTGACGCGCCGGATGACGCCACAGCAGTGGCCTGGCAGCGCGCACAGGATTACATGGGGGTGAGTGGGGGCAGTCAGTTGTCGGATTACTCTGTTGACGCGGCTTTTATTGGTTCCTGCACCAACAGCCGACTGTCTGATTTACGGCTTGCCGCAGAGTATCTCGCGCGCACAGGTCACCGCGTGGCCAATAATGTGAAAGCCTTATGCGTCCCCGGGAGCGGACAAGTGAAGCGTGCCGCGGAAGCAGAGGGTCTTGATGAGATTTTCCGCAGTGCCGGTTTTGAGTGGCGCGAGCCAGGCTGCTCCATGTGCTTTTTTGCGGGGGGTGAGAGCTTCGGGGATGGGGTGCGCGTTGCCTCAACTACGAACCGTAATTTCGAGGGCCGGCAGGGGCTGGGCGTGCGCACGCACATTGCCAGTCCGCTGACCGTCGTCGCGAGCGCCTGTGCGGGCCATTTGGTCGCGGACATTTCAGCATGACGCCTTTCAAGCAGCACACAGGCATCACCGCACCGTTAGTGCGCGATAACATTAATACCGATACGATCATTCCCTCTCGCGAAATGCGAAGCGTGTCTAGGTCGGGGCTTTCGGAAGGGCTGTTTGCGCCCTGGCGGTACCACGATCCGAATGCGCGCACCCTGAACTCGGCATTTGTGCTGAATGAGGCCGCTTTCTCCGGCGCCTCAATCCTCCTGACCGGCGCCAATTTTGGCTGTGGGTCCTCCCGTGAGCACGCGGTATGGGCGCTGCTGGAGAGTGGCTTTCGGGTCATTATTGCAACCTCTTTTGCTACGATTTTTCGCAACAACGCGCTCCGCAATGGGTTGCTGACCATCGAGCTTCACCCCGACCGGATTGAGCAGCTTGCAGAATGGGTAAGTAGCGATCCACAGGCACATACGCTGGGTGTGGATCTTGAGGCCTGCACGATCAGGCACGATCTGCAGCGTGATGCGGAGACTTTCTCGGTTGACCCGAGCGCGCGCGATATGTTGCTGCAGGGGCTTGATGAAATCGGACTGACCGAGCAATCTTTAGATGATATTGCCGCTTTCGAGAAAAGGGATCAGGCGCGTCGGCCTTGGGTGTATCTCGGCACTGATTAGGCGCTCAATACGCCTTCTTGGGTGAGATGGGCAATGGCCTCTTCATCCAGTCCGAGCTCTATCAATACCTCGCGATTATGCGCTCCTGCCTCGGGCAGATCACGATGCAGAGGAGGTTTATGGCTTCCAAACTCCACCGGCAAACGCGGCAGAGTCGTCTCTTCTCCCGCGCGATCACCCTCAGTCAGATGCACCGGTAACAATCCGCCCGACGCGGTCAAATGAGGATCATCAAACAGGTCCCCGGGGGTATTGATCGGCGAGAAAGGCAGGCCTGCGCGCGCTAATCGTTCACTCAAGGTGGCCAGTGTCATGGGCGCAAATAACGCTTTTATGGCGGGAAGCAGTGTTTCTCGTGCGGCAACGCGATCGGCGTTGTGGGCGAGGGTGCTGTCCGACGCCCAGTCAGCCAGGCTAAATTCTTCGCAGAAGCGTTGCCATAGCGTGTCACTGACGATCCCCACAAACAGCCTCTCGCCCGAGTCCAGTTCGAAAATGTCATAAACCGCCCATGCGGATTGCCGCACTGACATGGGTGGTGGCGGCTCACCGCTCACCGCTTGCTGCGCCATGTGCTGGCCAACGAGAAACGCGGTGGTTTCAAACAGGGCGCTCGTGACATGACTGCCCTCCCCGGTTTCCCGGCGACGATGCAGCGCGGAGAGGATGGCAATCACACCAAACATGCCGCCGGTGATATCAATGACTGAAGAACCGGCACGTAAGGGCCGTTCCGGGAGCCCGGTCATATAGGCCAGACCGCCCATCATCTGGGTGACTTCGTCGAGCGCGACGCGGTTCTCGTAGGGGCCTGATAGAAATCCTTTGAGCGAGCAATAAATGAGGCTGGGATGGTTGGCCTTGAGCGAATCGTAGTCGAGTCCCAGGTTCGCCATCGTGCCCGTGCGGAAGTTCTCCAGGACAATGTCAGCCGACTGGATTAGCTGCAGTGCGACCTCGCGGCCCTTTGGGTTTTTTAGGTCGAGGGCGATCGATCGCTTGTTTCGGTTGTACATTGGAAAGTACCCGGCGCCAGAGCCTTTCAGGCGCCGCGTATTGTCACCTTTCAGTGGTTCGACTTTGATCACATCGGCACCGAGGTCACCTAAAATGACACCTGCGGTGGGGCCCATAACCATGTGGGTGAATTCAACAACTCTAATTCCTCGCAGCGGAGCTGCTTGCTCCTCTGCCCCCGGGCGCCCCGTCATTACTGCCTCTCCAGATGATTTGTTATGATGTTATATCATTAAGCTCTTTACAGTAGCAAAGTAGAACATGACAACAACCGTGGACAATCTCGCCGTCATCCTTCAACAACGCCCTGAAGGTTTGCCCAACCTCGATGACTTCGCTCTGGAGAGTCGGCCGTTGGGCTCCCGCACCGCGGGACAGGTGCGATGCGAGACCCTTTATCTGTCACTGGATCCTTACATGCGGTCGGTGATCGCCGGCAATCATCTCGGTCACGGGATCGACCCCGGTGACGTGATTCCCGGCGAGGTGGTCGCCCGTGTGTCGGAGAGTGACGATTCGAATTGGCCGGTTGGGACCGCGGTGCGTTGCCACGGCGGTTGGCAACAAGTGAGCGATCACGCTCCGGAGGCGCTGTCTCGTGTTCCGACAGGTCTTACCCGTCCTTCTCTGGCACTTTCGATTCTCGGCATGCCTGGATTGACGGCTTGGGCCGGTATGGTGGATCTGGCCAAAGTCGGTGAAGGTGATGTGGTGGTGATACCGGCCGCGGTAGGGGGCGTCGGTGCCATGGCGGCACAGCTGTCAAAGCGCGCGGGCGCTACCACCATCGCGATTACCAGTGGCAGCGAGAAGTGTCGTATTGCCCTTGAAGAACTGGGATACGATCACTGCATTGACCGCAATGAGGAGGATCTGGCGGGCGCGCTGTCAACGATCGCACCACAAGGTGTCTCGGTTTACTTTGACCTCGTAGGTGACCCGATATTAACGACCGTGGCACAGCAGCTGTCCATCGGTGGCCGAGTGGTCCTGTGTGGCCTGATCAAGGATTACAATGGTGATCACAAAACCACGGGGCCGCACCCCGGTTTATGGATTACCAAGCGCGCCACCGTGAGCGGTCTGGTGGTTTACGACTACGAGCCTCAGCGAGGCGCATTCGAAGACGAATTTGTGCCCCTTGCCGAAGCCGGGAAGCTGGTGGGGAATGAAGAGATGCACAATGGGCTTGAGGCCGCCCCCGAGGCGTTCTGCCAATTGATGCGGGGACTGAACCACGGCAAGGTGGTTGTGCGCGTCGGTGAGTAAAGGAAGCCCCATGAAGCAGATCACGATTAGCGAAGTCGGCCCCAGAGACGGGCTGCAAAGCGTCGATACCATTTTGTCTACCGAGGGGAAGCTCACCTGGATCGAGGCAGAATATGGAGCAGGTGTTCGGGAAATCGAGGTGGGTTCGTTTGTTTCTCAAACCTTACTGCCACAGATGGCTGATACCGCGGCAGTGGTGAAGGGCGCGCGCCGGCACACCGATTTGGTCATTGCAGTGCTCGTGCCAAATGTTCGCGGATGTGAAGCCGCTCTCGAGGCGGGTGCGCATAAAATCTCGATACCGCTCTCCCTGAGTGAAACTCATAGCCTGAAAAACGTGCGCCGCGACCATGCCCAGATGCTAGAGGAGATCGCTGCGTGCCAGGCGCTAGTGAGTCAGGTGCCTGAGGCGGACCGCCCCTGCTTTGAAGTCGGTTTAGCGACCGCATTTGGCTGCACGATTGAGGGAGCGGTGGACGAAGCTTTTGTGATTGATATGGCGGCTCGAGTGCTGGAAATGGGGGTCGCTGAGGTCGGTTTGTCAGACACCACCGGGATGGGAAATCCGGCTCAATTGGAGCGCTTGGTGACGGGCATTTGGCAGCGTTGCGGGGAGTCTCGTCTTACCGGCGTGCATTTGCACAACACCCGTGGTCAGGGTCTGGCTAATGCCTTGCGGGCGGTCGAGCTGGGTATTACTACCCTCGACAGCTCCCTGGGCGGCCTGGGCGGCTGCCCCTTTGCTCCGGGCGCCAGTGGCAATATTGTGACCGAAGATCTGGTCTTTATGCTCGCGTCTATGGGGTATTCAACCGGTATTGATCTAGAGGCGTTACTCGCGGTGCGCCATCAGGTGGCGGCGCTTTTGCCAGAAGAGGAATGGTTTGGTTTCACCGCCTCGGCGGGGCTGCCCAAACACTTTGAAAAGATGCCTATGCGGGAAGCCAGTTGAGATGACGGCGTCGATGTTACCGGTTCGTAATCCGCGAACCGGTGAATATGATTACGAGATTCCGGTCACTTCGGCCGATGACATTAATTCGATTACTGCCGACTTGCGCGCGGCGCAAATGCAGTGGTCAACCCTTGGCGCGGAGGGGCGCGCCGAAGTCCTCAACCGTTTTGCCGATTCAATGACGACCGAGATGGGGCCCCTTGCGCAGGCGCTGTCAGCGGATACCGGTCGCACCACATTTGCACAGTTTGAGGCGATGAAATCGGTTGAGCTGATTCGCATGTGGGCGGAACGCGCTGGCCCTATTCTGCAAGACCTGGCGGGCTCAGGTCAGTCGGGACAGGTCCCCGCGGTGCACTATCAGCACCGCTTGATTCCTTACCCAGTGGTCGCGGTGATCAGCCCCTGGAACGTTCCTTTATTGCTCGCCATGATCGACAGCCTGGCGGCACTGGCCGCAGGATGTGCGGTCTTGCTGAAGCCCTCAGAGGTGACGCCGCGATTTGTTGCGCCGCTGCAGCGCGCGCTTGATGCAGTTCCCGAGCTTGCGGCGGTGCTGCACATCGTGACGGGCGGACCGGACACGGGTAAGGCGATGATCGAAGAGGTGGACGCGGTCTGTTTTACTGGCAGCGTGAAGACAGGACGGCAAGTGAGCCAGCAAGCTGCAGCGTGCTTTATTCCCGCGTTTTTGGAGCTGGGAGGCAAGGACCCTGCCGTTATTTTGCCCGACGCAGATGTGCCTCTGGCAGCCCGCGCGATTATCCGCAGCGCGATTGGTATGACGGGTCAGGCTTGTCAGTCGCTGGAGCGAGTTTACTGTCACGAGAGTATTTCAGAGACAGTAACCGAAGAGCTCCTCAGGCAGCTAAGCGAGCTCTCGCTCACCTGTTCTGAAGATGGCGCCGGCGACATTGCGCCGCTGATTTTTGAGCGGCAGGTGAACATTATTCAAGCTCAGGTCGACGACGCACTGGCCAAGGGCGCGACCTGCCTGCTGGGCGGTGAGCCCGTTCGAGCTGGCGGGGTCTGGTATCCACCGACGCTGCTGACCAACGTGAATCACACTATGTTGATCATGCAAGAGGAGACTTTTGGTCCCGTGATTCCGGTCGTAGCGTTCAGTGATGCTGACGAAGCTGTGGCGCTGGCGAATGACTCGAAGTTTGGCCTCTCAGCAGCGGTGTTCTCGACAGATTCCCGCGCCGCTATTGCCGTAGCGGAACGATTGCAGGTGGGCGCAATCAGCATTAATGACGCGTCGCTGACGGGTATTGTTAACGACGTTGAAAAGAACAGTTTCCGCTTCTCGGGCATGGGGGGGTCGCGCATGGGCCCTGCCGGGCTGATCCGTTTTGTGCGCAAGCGCGCACTGCTCATACAGACTGATGAGCCTGCTCGGGTGCAGCTATTTTCAGATACAGCACTCTCAAATACACCATAGGAGATAGCGTCATGACGATGGTATGGGTCGATCTTAAGCCGGGGGAAGAGGGCTGCCAGCCTATTCTCGATTTTCTCAGCGGCATCTTGCCGGACACGCGGAGCTTCGACGGGTGCCAGGATTTAAAGGTCTATATAGAAGGCGACGGTGAAGGCATTGTCTTTATCGAGTATTGGGACAGTGCTGAGCATTATCAGCGTTACCTGAGCTGGCGAACAGAAACTGGTGTGTTGAATCAGCTCGTCGACATGCTGGCAGCGCCGCCGGTTATTCGCATCGCCGAGGATTCAGGTATCTGATACAAAACCTCGCCGAATGGCGAGCGGCACGGTGCTGATCATTGGCGCGTGGGTGGGCTTGCGTATTGCTTGATGATCAGGACACGAAGCCATAGAGCACCCCTGCGATTTTCCGCAGCTGAATTTCTTCTGCACCTTCGGTGATTCGATAGCGCCGGTGGTGACGGTAGATATGTTCAAACGGTTTGTGGCGGGAATACCCCATACCACCATGAAATTGCATGGCGGTATCGGCTGCATTACAGACCAATCTGTTAGCCCGGTAGTTGCACATTGACACTTTGTCGGTCAGCTTTTTTGCGACATCCACTTTATCCATTTGATCCATTTGCGCCGCCGTTTTATAAATTAATAGACGTAGCATTTCGGCTTCGGTCTGCAGCTCTACCAGCGGAAACTGAATCCCTTGATTGGCTGATAGCGGTTTGCCGAACGGTGCGCGTTTCTGCGTATAGGAAAAGGTCTCATCGAGGCAGTATTGAGCGGCCCCAAGGGACGAGGCAGCTTGGCGGATACGGCTCTCGTGAACAAAGTGCATGGCGACTTTAAGCCCCTGCTCGACATCCCCCAGCACGTCCCTGTCGGGGACAAAGACCTCATTTAGAGTGCAGTGGGGATGGTCGGTAGGCATATTAAAGGTCCAAAGATACTCCCCGATCTGAAAGCCCTCGGCCTGGGTCGAGGCAACAAAACAGCCAATACCCCGGGGGCTACCGTCTTCTCCTGAGTGGCGCGCGAAGACCATAACGTGACTGGCCTTATGCAAACCGGTTGTCCACATTTTTTCGCCGGTAATCGACCAACCTTCCACGCCCTCTTTCGTCGTTCGCTCGGCGCGGGTTTCCATCCAGGTCGCATCCGATCCGTGGGCAGCTTCAGTGAGGCCAAAGCACCAGCCCAGCTCACCTTGCAAGAGCGGCTCCATCCATCGGTCTTGCTGATCCGCCGTGCCAAAATCGCGCAGCATCATCGGAGTCATCAGATTGCCGACGATCGAGGTTTCGTTTTGTAGGTCGTTATGTAACCCAAGACCTTTGGCGGCGAGGTGCTCACGAATCCGAGCCATGGCGAGATTACTGCCACCCTGGCCCCCGAATTCTTCCGGTAGGGCGTAGCGAAAGTGACCTGCGGCATCGGCGCGCTGGCGCATTTCCTTTAGCAATGCCTCCCAGTCTTCGCGGGGTAGGCCATCTCTGTCCCAGTCGGTTCGCGCGTGCTCTCTTCGATGGTCGAAGAAGCGGATATTGTCATCCTGCATTTCAAGGGGTTTGATCTCGCGCTCGATAAAATCATCAAGCACCAGAAGATAGTCTTCAATGGAGCGGGGAATGTCGAACAGGAAAGACTCAGTCATAGATTATGAGTGCCTCGTGAAAGCCTGCAGCACCGCCTTATGGTAGGGCGCAATAACGGAGTGCCTTTGTCGATAGGGTAATAGGATAGAGCGTATCAAGTATCGCGTGCGCGCCATTTTTTTTCTGCAATGGCACGGCTCGCATAACGCGGGTTGTTGATGGCCGTTACCAGAAGCTGCCGGGCTTTGAGGTAGTTCATAAAATCGGTGTCTGGAGCAAGCTTTCGCTCAGCCAGTGCTCTTGCTAATCGCTGCGCAATAGTAGCCCCTGATTCGGCACCCGGCAGCCATTGTTGGGCGGCCTTGGTGTCGAGTGCAACCAAATCCTCGTGTAGGTTTTGCTCGCGCTCGATGATGCCTAGCACATTAGCAGCGACACGCGCGTTGAACTGCTCTCGCCCCGAAAGTGCCGGTAGTGCGCTCTCCATGAGAAAGCTTTTGACGGCTCCCAGCAGCTCTAAGGACGACACGTCAGTCGGGGTACCGTTGTCGTTATCCTGTGTCACGAGTCTTCCCAAGCCTCTATCAGTAGCAGCATATCCAGTTCCGCCTCTGAGCGTCGGCGAGCAATAGCTGCGCGTTCTACATCACCGTTGCCACTGTGCCAAAGTGCGCCCATTGTTTGACAGACCAATCCCCAGCTCAGTGCGGCAAAAATTTCCCAGTAGCGCACAGTGGTGAGTTCTGGCGCCCAACCCGCTATAGACTCGTAGCCTGCAATCAGATCCTCATAATGACCGAAGCCGCCCACTGGCTTATCCAGGCGCCCGAATCGCCAGACATAGGCACATAAATAACCAAGGTCTTCTTCCGCCGGCCCCTGGTGAGCCAGTTCCCAATCGAGTACGCCGGCTAGTCCTTTGTCATCAATTAGTAAATTGCCGGTCCGGAAATCGCCATGAAGCAGCACGCAAGCAGCCTCCCTGGGCGCATGGTCGATCAGCCAGTTAAGGCCGAGTTGCATCACCGGAGACCCATCACCAAAAGCATGCAGTCTTTTCTGCGCGGCCCCGAACCGTTTTTCAAGCGTTGTAGGTGCCACTGTGTTGGGCAGCTGCGTGCAGTCGATCGCATGGATACGGGCCAGAGCCTCGCCGCACTGAAAGGCAAGGTGTTCCCGAGCGGCTTCGAAAGTGGCATCTGTTAGCCACCGCTGAGGAATGCTTTCACCCGGGATAAAATCCATGAGGAAAGCCTCCCCAACGGGATGCGCCGCGTCAAACACCGCATATATCTCAGGCACTGGCACCTGCGCTGCGCTCGCAAGCTGAATCACGGCCGCCTCATCCTTTAGTGACAGACCAAGGATATTACCCTCGAGGTTGTCCACTGAATCTGCAGAGAAGGGCCTGCGCCGGAGGATCAGTGGGGTATCCCCCCAGCTGAGTCGCCAGGTCTCATTAACGGCGCCGCCAGATAGCCGGGTGAGTTGGTCGATCCGATCACCCGGCACTTTCCCTGCCAAGGGCGCACGCAAGGCGACATTGAGTTGTTCCGACAGCTTTTCGTGGGACATTGTTGTCTGTTCGCCTAAGACGCTATCTGGACTCGGTTTGGGGCTAGCCCTTCTCGATCTGGAAGGTCAAACCCGCGTGTTCCTGTAATCGTTCTATCAAGGCATCGCCCATCGCCGCGGCCGGCGTCCATATGCCACCTGAAGCCAGCTCAGGATTTTTCAATAAACAGATGGCTGCTTCAGCCAGCATTTTTGAGGTTGATCCGTAGCCCGGGTCACGGTCACCCTGAACGCTACTGATCATCAATTCGCCTTCGCTGCTCTCTCCCACAAAAATGGCATCGTAGTTGCCGTTCTCCCGCTCTTCTTTACTGGGCCCTTCGCCCGGCTTCAGGTCGCTCTTCGCTACCGAGTCATCTTTGGCAACATATTCGGCAGTCGCTTTGCCTTGATCGCCGTCGCCAGTTAGCAGCATTTCGTCGTAACAGAAATTCTCGCCGTACTGATGTCCCAGCAAATAGTTAGAGCGGTGAATATTTTTGGTGTTGATGGCTGCCATGATAAAGGGCGCACTCCAGCTTTGAAGCTCCTCGTCATACTGGGGTGTCATGCCGGCCGGTTGCTCCGGTCCGGTGAAGCCCTCGGTCAGTGCGAAGGGGTTGGTCAATATCTGAATCAGTGCAGGGTTCGCCTTAGCTGAGGCCATTGTGGCATGCATCGAAGCGATGGTGCCGCCTGAGAACGTCCCGTTCATAGCACGCACGCGTCCTTTTACGGTGGCGAGGGGCTGGCCAGTTTTGTCAATGGCATGCTGTTGCAGCAAATAGACGCCGAGATCAAAAGGGATCGAATCAAAACCGCAGCTGTGCACAATCCGCGCACCCGATGCTTTTGCTGCCTCGCTATAACGCGCGATGGTCTCGTGCATCCAGCTCGGTTCGCCTGATAGATCGACATAATCGGTGCCGCGCTCGGCGCACTGCTTGACGAGCGATTCACCGTAAAGTTGATAAGGCCCGACCGTCGTAATCACGACCCGGCTCGCATCGACCATTTGCGCCACGGATTCAGGGTTGTCTGCGTCAATGGCCATTAACTCTACGGAGTCGCTGATACCCATCTCGGCCCGGACCGCGGCGAGTTTTTCTAGCGATCGCCCGGCCATCGCCCATTTCAGGTCTGCGGCACTATATTCTGCTGCGAGGTATTCAGCGACGAGGCGCCCGGTGTAACCCGAAGCGCCAAAAACGACGATATCAAACGGTTTGGGTGCGGTGGTCATGATGACAATCACTCCAGAGTGTTATTTTGTGGGGGAGCAAGGGTAACCCCTCGGCACGGCGACTGGGAAAATTTTATTACCGAGACGGCAATCACCGTTTCTTCATCGCTCCCGCATGACTATGATCGCCGTATGGAGATTGATTGCATCACACGCCATACGATTGAGCGCCTTTTGGCTGCAATCGAGTCGCGTGATTTGCGTGCGATCCGCACTGTGCTCCACACAGATGTGACCTGGCAAAACGTGCCTCATCCGCCTGCCACAGGCAGGGAGGCAGTCGTGGCCCTATTGGGAAATATACTGTGCTGGTCAGACAAGGTGCAGTGGGATGTGGTGTCAGCATCAGTGAGTGGCGCCACCGGCTGGTATGAGCGGCTTGATCGATTCTGGTTGGATGGCGAAGAGTATGCGGTTCCCTGCAATGGTGTGCTGACGGTGGACTGTCACACGCAGTCGATTATTGCGATGAAGGATTATGTTGACCTTGGCGAATGGCGCAGCAGGGTGACACCAAAATTGGCGTCACTGGCTGCCCGGCCTGCCGCGGCCGTGGTAGCGCGACATCTCAAGGCGGTTAGGGCCCTCGACCCTGTTGCGATGGCCGCAGACTACGCTCTGGGCGCAACGTTAGAACGCCCTGGTGCCCGGTACGGTGATTGGTATGCCATTGCAGATTACTTTGCGTCGGTTCCTGAACGACTGGCTGGGCGCCAGCTTATTTTGGGTGAAGTGGAAGTGGCGGGTCCCGACGCCGCGCAGGTCGTTTGGGAGGTGACTGGCGCCACTGACTCGGTGGTCTCGGGTAGAGACCTTTTTCGGGTCAACGAGGGCAGGATTTTTCATCAGGTCACCACGCTCGATGAGGGCGATTTTTGAGCTCGAGACCAGTCCCGCTCGCGATTGGTTACCAAGTCAGTATTAGATGCGGTCTCAATGGCGGTGCGCCAAGTGCCTGTCAGGATGAAGCGGCTAACCAGAGCCCGGCGGCCCCGACTGTTTCGATGTTCAACTGACCTGCCAGCCCCGCTGTGCGGTGGACGCTGATTTCTGCGTACTCGGGCATTTGGATCATCTCAAGCATGGCGCCGCGGGAGGGATACATTGCGATCGCAATTTGGTCCCACAGTTCCTCGACGTCACCTAACATCAGACGCTCCACATCTGCACCGAACCCAAGGCAGCCGCCCACTTTCGGGAGCAGCTTTGCGACGCCTTTGGCATAGATTCCATAAGCTTCTCGACCGGATAGAGCGGTGTCACGTCCATCTTCGTACTCGGCGTGCTCTTTGAATTTAAGGAGATTCAACATGAATATCGCAGCGTCCGATTCCGGGGCGAGAAAGCCCTCCATCTGCTCTTGAGTGGGGATTACGGCATTGTTTACTCGCATCATGCGCTCCTCTTAAGGGTGTCGAGCTGTTTGTTGGCGTGGCAACCGACTGTGGCGTGGGTGGTGCTGGTGACGCTGGGCTACAGTAACTCGATTTGACGGAGTCTATATAATGGCATAATTTATGCCAACACTTCAGTCTACCTTTTCTGACGAGCGTGCAAAACCATGCAAATACTCCGTACCCCTGACGCGCAGTTTGAAGGCCTTGCCGAATACCCCTTTGATCCGCATTACACGGAAGTCGATTCCGGTGAGGGGGAAACCCTGCGGATCCATCATATTGATGAAGGTGACCGTCATGCGCCCATTGTGCTGTGCCTGCATGGTCAACCGAGTTGGAGCTATCTTTACCGCAAGATGGTGCCGTTGCTTGTGGCGTCCGGATTGCGCGTCGTCGCCCCTGATCTGCCCGGATATGGAAAATCTGACAAACCCGCCGCTCGCGAGAACTATAGCTATCAAAGGCAGGTTGATTGGATGGGTCGCTGGCTGGAAGCAAACGACTTTGCCGAGATGACTTTTTTTGGACAGGACTGGGGCGGCTTGATCGGGCTGCGGTTGGTGGCCGATTACCCCGACCGTTTTGCGCGGGTTGTAGCAGGCAATACCGCACTTCCCCTCAACTCCAGCCTAGACAAACAAATTGTCGACAAAGTAATGGCTTTTCGTGAGGACGGTCAGCGACTCAGTTTTTCCGCTATGGGCCGTGCCCTGTCGCGTCTTAAAGGGATGGCAATCGAGCCTGACGCGTTCCCAATGGGTTTTGCTCATTGGCAGAAGTTTTGTTGGAACACCGCAGATATGCCGGCAGGATTTCTCATGGAAATGATGATCGCCCCCCCCGCGACCTGGCGAGTCGCGCCGCAAGTACTCCTAAATCACTATCTGGGCACCTCTATCCGACCCAAGACGCCATTAGGCCGGGCCTACGAAGCGCCTTTCCCTGACCCCAGCTATAAAATGGGACCCCGCGCGATGCCCAGTCAGGTACCGACACTCCCCACCGATCCTTCTCTGGATGCTCAGAAAAAGGCCTGGGAGTTCTTCCTTCAGTTCAGCAAGCCTTTCCTTTGCCTGTTCACTGGAGATGATCCCGTGACACGGGGCGCAGAAAAGAGCTTCATTGGGCGGGTGCCGGGCACGACGGGTCTTAATCATCAGATATTTCCAAAGGGTGGGCACTTTCTTCAGGAATCACGTCACCGCGAGCTCAGCGCGGCGATTAGTGACTTGATCAGCACGACCTAGGTGTTCAAGGCAACGGGGCGCGTCCGGCTGCATCACCCGATCTTCGACCCTGGCGCAGCCTGCGCTGATCCACTATTTAATGTGGTTCATTTGAAGGGCTATCCAAGCACGGTGACGCCTCGAAGCGGGTCATCCCCCGTGATCAAATCGTAAAAAGCCTCCGCCATTCGACCGCTCTCGTGAACGCAGGTTTCCCAATAGGCGACCCTTTCAGAGGCCGACATCACTCGGAAGTCGCTGCGGTCTGGAATCTTGGCATAGGGCAGTTGGGCGAGAAACGTGTCGCTGGGGCACATCAAGACCAAGTTATCGACCACCGGTTTGGCGGGCTTGCGCCAGCGCAACATCTTGTCAAACCAGCCCGGCGTCAGTCGGTCTCGAAAGTGAGGGTAGAGCACCAAACCTGACGGCTGATGGTTATCCAGTGTGAAGTGGTAATCGATGATGCCGCCGTCCCAGAAGGGCCCGCCTGCCGCCCCCGAGATAGCAGGCTCGCATTGCATGAGAAATGGGATGGCCCCGCTTGCTTTGAGTGAGGAGATCAAGTTGAGCTCAGAGAGAGGGATCAGCTGTGTGTTGAACCCCTCGGAAAATGGCACCTCATCGAGGTGGCGATGGCAAAATGCCACTCGCTCAAAGAAAAGGCCCAACGCTTTCCGGTTGATGGTGTTGCCGAGCGTCGCAGCGGCCATCGCCATAGCCAAAGGCACTCCGTTTTGACCTCGCGCGATGCCTTTGGCCCGCGCTGTAATAATGGCGTTTCGGAGGGCGGGGTGCTCAACAATCTGCTGTGGTCCCTCTGTGCCTAGCGCCTCTCGGAGCATCTGTTCCGCTACGTGACTCACCTCTTTGGCTGTCGGGCGAGCGCAGCTGTATTCCTGATAGAGATACGCCCTTTGCAGTCTGAGTATGGCTGCGCTGGGGTCGGGCAGGCTGAGGCAGGCATGTCGCCAAGTGCCAATTGAGGAGCCCATGAGGGTTACCGGCCCATCGCACTGCGAAAGCAGCTCCGCGCCCAGAACTCGGTCCATTTCAGAGAGAATGAGCCACTTGGGGCCGCCCGAGGCGCCAATCAGGGTCTCGAATGGCGCAGACCGCCAGCCCTTTTCACCGATAAGAGCGGCAGCTTTTCGGCCCATGTAAATAGAAATGGCTGGCGTCATATCGCTGTTATTCATGGCCCTGGCGCCCAGATAGTGCCTCTGTCACGGTTTTGTCTACGCGAGTCTAGCGAAATCACACTGCGAATCCTCTTTTAATGAAAATAGGCACGGTGTTTGCATACCTACTTTACCGGGCGCAATGCGGCAAACTAGAAACGCAGTGCCTGCATCTGAAAAGGGGGGCGTTATCAGGATCGATGGCGCGAAAACGCAACACTGGTCAACAAAGTGATGGGAAAACATTATGGACGATGAGCAAAAAGCCCGAACAGCACTGCCGACAGTGCTGACACAATATAGTAAAGCGGAGGCGCTACCTGAAAGCCTCGCCGATGCCTTCCTCAAGTGGTACGCGGGCGTCACTCACCACCTGGCGATATGGGCCAATGAACGCGAAACACCGCCATTGGTGGGTATAAGCGGCTGTCAGGGGTCGGGCAAGAGCACGCTGGTGCAGCTGATGGCACATGTTCTGTGTGAGCTTCACGATGTCTCCGTGGTCGTGCTCTCGCTGGATGATTTTTACCTCCCCAAGGCGGCGCGAAGAGCGATGGGCAAAACCGTTCACCCGCTGTTCGCCACGCGGGGAGTGCCCGGCACCCATGACTTGGCTTTGCTGTCCGACACGATTGACGCGTTGCGGAGTGCGCGTGGACCAGTGGCCGTGCCCACCTTCGACAAAGCCCGGGACGAACGCACCGAAATGGGGCATTGGCGCCAAGTGAGTGCGCCGGTGCAGCTGATTTTACTTGAAGGCTGGTGCATGGGGGTTCCCCCCCAGCGGGGAGCCGACCTGCTGGCACCAGTAAATCGCATCGAGGAGGAAGAGGATTCGGATCTGACCTGGCGGACCGAGGTGAATCGTCAGCTCAGTGGCGGTTACGCAGACCTATTCGCAGGGCTCGATGCATTGCTGTTGCTTCAGGCGCCAGATTTTGATGCGGTCTTTGAGTGGCGCTGGCAGCAAGAGCAGCGTCTGTCGGAGCGATTCCGGCGTCACCATCCGGACGCTTCAGATCCGACTATGGGTCGCGACGAGATCGCTGACTTTGTGTTGCATTATCAGCGACTCACCGAGCATGCCCTGAGAACATTACCCGATCGGGCGGATTTTGTATGGGAGCTTGAGGAAGATCGCTCGGTGAGACGCATGCGTCTAACGGGGGCGGCGGCATGAGTAGCGCAGTGATTTACACCGACCTCGACGGCACGTTGCTTGATCACCACACCTATTCGTTTGATGCAGCGCGCTCGACAATCGCCGCACTCAGCGAGCGCGGCATCCCTGTGATTCCCTGTACCAGCAAGACCCGTTCCGAGACGGCAAAGCTGATGGAAGCATTGGGACTTGATGGGCCAATGATCGTGGAGAACGGTGCCGCGATTTGGGTTCCCAAGGATTGGGGTCTGGACCGGCCGGAAAATGCTGACGACGACGGAGATGCTTGGGGTCACTCTTTTGGGCCTTCACGCGGCGTGATTCGACGGCAGTTGGCCATCCTGAATATTGAGTGGGGTAATCGTTACCAGTCTTTATGTGATCTGTCGGATAAACAGGTCGCTGCCGTCACGGGACTGGATCTTGACAGCGCAGCGCGCGCAAAACAGCGACAGCATTCCGAAACCCTGGTGTGGCTAGGTACACCGGCAGACCGAAAGGCGTTTGCCGCGCACGTGCAGGCGCTAGACATGCACTGCGTTCAGGGTGGTCGGTTTGTTCACGTGCTGGCTTCGGGTGGCAAGGCGGAGGCAGTCAGTTGGCTACATAACAAAATCCGCAAAGAGCGCTGCGACCTTGAGCTGGCGCGCAGTCTATCTGCGGGGGATGCCGAGAATGATGTCGAGATGCTTGAAGTAACTGATCTTGCGCTGTTGGTGCGATCGCCGGTCAATGAACCGCCGACGGTGCGCCGCCAGTGCCGACTGGTCATCAGCGATGCCATGGGCCCGGCAGGGTGGGCCGAGGGCATTGAAGCGCTTATTGAACGAGTGGAAGAGGAGGAAGGCCGTGGCCGACTTTTATCAAAACGGCACGATCACAACGCTGCATAACTTGGGCGAACGCTCTACCGCTGAACTGGAGCAAGAATTACTGCAATTCAGCGAACGCAGGCCATTGGGGTTGATACTGCCCTCTCTTTACTCGGAGATCGAGACGCCAGCACTACCCGCTATTATTCAGGAGTTGCGATCAGTCCCATACCTATCTCAAATTGTGATTGGTCTGGACCGTGCGACTCAGGACGAGTACCAGCACGCGCTGCACTTTTTTTCCGATCTTCCGCAGCACCACCGCGTGCTGTGGAACGATGGGCCACGATTGAAAGCCATTGACGCTCGGCTACAGGAGTCGGGTCTCGCGCCCCAGGAGCTCGGCAAGGGGCGTAACGTCTGGTACTGCATGGGTTACGCGTTGGCTACCGGTCGAGCGGAAGCCATAGCTCTGCACGACTGCGACATTCTGACTTATGAGCGGAGCTTGCTAGCACGCCTTATTTACCCAGTCGCGCACCCTATTTTTGGTTACGAGTTTTGCAAGGGTTATTACCCTCGGGTATCCGAGAACAAAATCAACGGCAGGGTTTGCAGGCTCTTGGTGACGCCCATGATCCGTGCGTTGAAACGTATCGTTGGGGAGTCGCCCTATCTCAATTATCTCGACAGTTACCGCTACATCCTCGCAGGAGAGTTTGCGTTCCGGAAACGCTTGCTCGGTGATCTGCGAATCCCCACCGACTGGGGTCTGGAGATCGGAGTGGTCTCGGAGGTCTACCGCAGCAACAGCAACAAGCAGATTTGCCAGGTCGACATCGCGGATAACTACGACCACAAGCATCAGGATCTGTCGCTGGACGATCAGAATGCGGGCCTGTCGCGCATGTCACTCGATATTGCGCGATCTCTGTACCGCAAGCTGGCGATACAGGGCACGGTATTCAGTCAAGAAACATTCCGAACGTTAAAGGCTACCTATTATCGGATGGCGCTTGATTTGATCGAGACCTATCGTAACGACGCCATCATGAATGGCTTGAATTTCGATATTCACAAGGAAGAGGAGGCGATCGAGCTGTTTGCTGAGAATATTCTCGAGGCGGGCGTGCAGTTTCTGGAGCGATCGTCCGAGGTGCCCTTTATTCCTAC
This sequence comes from uncultured Luminiphilus sp., assembly GCA_938085095.1. Lineage (GTDB taxonomy): Bacteria > Pseudomonadota > Gammaproteobacteria > Pseudomonadales > Halieaceae > Luminiphilus. The sequence continues at coordinate 28,465 of CALKEI010000088.1, forward strand.
CTGGAATCGAGTATTCAGCGCGATGCCCGATATATTTGAAGAGTTGGTCGCCGCAGTAGAGGCCGATCATGAGGAATTTTCTCCCGCGCGTGAGTTGCCCAAAGTCGCCCAAGGATGATCAGCACCTTATCTCAGCGGCTGCGGGAACACCTGGCTGCGGTCTATGGTGAGGCCTTTTCAGATGGCGCGCTGAACGGCTGGGTTGATCGTTTACTCGACGCCGCGCAACTGACAGCAACGGCGTCGCCGCCATCGGCACACCGCAATCTATGGGATGAGACCGATGTGGCGGTGATCACTTATGGCGACTCACTGCTCAACGGTGAAGAGGCGCCGCTCAAGACCCTGCACGGATTTTTGACCCAACGATTGGGCGCACTGGTGAGCTGGGTGCACGTGCTGCCCTTCCACCCCTGGACCTCGGATGATGGTTTTGCGGTGCTCGATTACTCGAGCGTTAATGAGGCGCTCGGCACCTGGTCAGACATCACCCGGTTGGGCGTCGACTATCGCCTGATGGCGGATCTCGTGCTCAACCACTGCTCGAGCCGATCGGCCTGGTTCGAGAATTTTCGCAAGGGTGAGGCACCCGGAGACGATTATTTTTTCGCCCCCGATGAGACATTTGATACCGGCCAGGTTGTCAGGCCCCGGACCTCTCCACTGCTCAGTAAAGTGACCACGGAGCAGGGCGAGCGGGCGGTGTGGTGCACCTTCGGTCCGGATCAGGTGGATTTTAATTTCGCCAATCCTGCGGTGGTCGTGGAGTTCGTCACCATCATTCGTCAGCTGCTGGACGCCGGGGTCCGCGTTTTCAGGTTGGACGCGGTGGCGTTCCTCTGGAAGGAGAGTGGTACCTCCTGCATGAATCTACCCCAGACGCACGAGTTGATCAGACTGTTTCGCCTGATCATCGAGTGCGCCCAGGCCGACGCGATTGTCATCACCGAGACCAATGTCCCCAACCGCGAGAACCTCTCCTACTTTGGTCATGCCAATGAGGCCCACGGCATTTACAACTTCTCTCTGCCGCCGTTACTGGTACATGCGCTGGTCACGGGTACCAGTCGCTACCTGTCGACTTGGATGATGAGCATGCCGCCGGCACAGGACGGCACCATCTACTTCAATTTCATTGCCTCGCATGATGGCATCGGGCTGCGCCCGGTGGAGGGTTTGCTGGAGCAGTCGGAGGTCGATGAGTTACTGGCCACGATGGAGCAGTTCGGGGGTCGCGTCTCATGGCGGCAGGCGGCCGGCAGTGAAGCCAAGCCCTATGAGATCAACATTGCGCTGATAGACGCCCTGCAGGGCACCACCCGTGGCAAGGATCAGTGGGGGCTCAAGCGCTTTCTCTGTGCGCATGCCATCATGCTGGGGCTCGAGGGCGTGCCCGCTTTTTATATCCATTCTCTGCTGGGCACCCGTAATGACCTGGAGCGTCTCGCTCACACCAGCCATAACCGGTCTATCAACCGGCATCAATGGGAGCTGAGCGCGTTGTCGAGCGCGCTGGATTGCAACGCATCAGACCACCACGGGGTCTTTGAGGCACTGAAGCACCTTATTGCCCTGCGCAAGGCGCAGCCGGCATTCCACCCCAACGCGACCCAATTCACCCTGCACCTGGGTGATGAGCTGTTCGGGTTCTGGCGACAGTCACTCGATCGGCGCCAGAGCCTGTTCTGTGTGCACAACCTCACCAGTGAAGAGCAGGTCCTGCCGCTGAGCCGCCTGAATCTTGTGGTCAATCATCGTTGGCGGGAGCTGATTTCCGGGGCGCCCGTCGAAGAAAATTTACCCGAGTGGACGCTTTCTCCCTACCAAACGTTGTGGATTACCAACGGCTGATACAGGGCGCTTGAATCCTTCACGCTAACCGTGTCAGCCTGTTCGCATGAACTGGATACCGTTTCGATTTGTACGCACCGCCCTCAATCTGGCGATAGCCGCCGCTTTGCTGTGCGTCGCGCTGGTGTCGCCCGCCTGGGCGTGGTCCGACCACGCGAGCCTTGTCTGGCCCTTGCTCAGGAGTCAGCCTGAGCTGATTCACCAGAGTGTGGCGGCCGAGCCGCTCGACGCCTTTTTAGCGGCTGAGCAAGCGGGTATCGCAGAGACCCTTGAAGCCCTCGAGTCGTGGTCTGCCGCCACCATTGAGCACTACCCGCCGACCCCCGGGGATCTGCGCTGGGGGACGGATCACGCGCCCACCGCTGAGCGCTTTTTTGCGGCGATCAGGGTCAATCCGATGCTCCCGTATCGCCTGTACGTGGATCTCTCTCCCGAGCGTGCCCAGCCGGAGCAGGCGCCACTGGCCTGGTCCGAGCTGAGCTTTTTGGGGGGCGGCACCTCGCAGCTGGCCGCGCGCTACTGGGCGCTGGCGCCCGGCGAGCCCGTATCGATCGCGGAGGTGATTGCCAGTGCCAACGACGAGCCCGATTTCGGGATGGACATCGGGCTCTTTGCAGATAACGGCACCGACTTTGGTCAGCGCTACGGTTTTGGCCAGCAGCCTTTTGGTAACCCCAATCTCGATTACGGCTCTCAGGCACCGTTTCACATGGGGTTTTACCACCTCGACTGGCTGACACGGACGGCGCAGCCCTCGTTGCTGCGGACTTACCCCCTGTGGCGCATCGCCTTGTTTGGTGAGTTAGCCGAGCTGGCGTTTAGCACCGGGCATGACTATTGGGGCTGGCGCTTTCTCGGTTGGGGTCTGCACTACGTCGGTGATCTCACCCAGCCCTATCACGCGATACCACTGCCCGGGGTCGACACCGTCGATGCGCTGTGGTCGGTGGTGCAGGGCAAAACAGGCGAGCTGGTGCAGTTGGTCTCCAATCGTCACGGCGTGATCGAGTCCTACCAGTACCAGCGGCTGACCCGCGCGTTAGAGGCCCGCCAGTGGTCCGCGCCACTGCTGACAGCAATATCCGATCACCCGGATGCCACCGCCGTCGAATACGAGTCCTTTGTCATGGCATTGACGGCTGATTCAGTCGAGGCCGCGGCCGAGTTCGACGCGGCCATCGAGCGCAACGTGCCATCTCGCTTTGTCAGCGACTCCGACTTTGAGTGGACGGGGTCAGGCTTTGAGCAATCGATCGTGCAGCGGGTTGCCGACGAGCAGGGTGAGCCCGCTATTGCGGAACTCGATGCCGCGGTGATCGTGCAGCTCGCCCGGTTCTCGGCGGTCGCCAGCCGCTGGATTGCGCGCGGCCGGGTAGCGGAGCCTCCCTTGCAGGGGGAAAGCCCATGACGACCGAACCTCTGCTGCGCGCTTTGGTGCCTGCGAATGTCTAACCCATTCGAGCTCGACCCGCGGTTGGCGGCCGACACCTTTTTAGTGGGCGAGACGCCACTGAATCAGGTATTGCTGATGAACGACGCGCGCTACCCCTGGCTGATTCTGGTACCTCGGCGGGGCGATACCACCGAGCCTTTTGAGCTCAGCGAGGCCGATCAGGCGCAGCTGTGGCGGGAGTCGATGCGGCTGGGCCAGGCGATGAAAGCGCACTTTGCCGCCGACAAACTCAACATTGCCGCGCTCGGTAATCAGGTGGCGCAGTTGCACGTTCATCACGTCGCGCGATTTCACACGGATGATGCGTGGCCCGGTCCGGTCTGGGGCGTGGGTAGCGCAGTCCCCTACAGCGATGCCGCCCGCGATGCGCTCATTGGCGAACTGCGCAGTCTGCTCCGGGAGCCATTGGGCCTGACGGGGGCAACCTAGGCATGAGCGTTCGCGTGCTGTTTGTCTGTATGGGGAACATTTGCCGGTCTCCGACTGCCCACGCACTGTTTCGCGAGGCGGTGACCGCGGCGGGATTAGATGACGAGATCACGACAGATTCGGCGGGCACCCACGCCTACCACATCGGCAACCCGCCCGACGCGAGGGCTACCGCGACGGCGCTAGAGCGAGATATCGATATGACAGACCTGCGCGCGCGACAGGTCTGCGAGGCAGACTTTGAGCAGTTTGATTACGTCGTGGCGATGGACCGAGACAACCTCGCTTTGCTGGAGGCGTCTTGTCCTTCAGCAGCGCAGGACCGACTCAGCCTGATGCTCGACTGGACGGAGGGCTGGGGCGATGAGGTGCCGGACCCTTACTATGGCGGCGACGAGGGGTTTATCCGGGTGTTCGACATGCTGACAGAGGCGTCGCAGGGGTTGTTGGCGCACATCGCCTCAAGCCATGGTCTGGCGGGGCGTTCTTAACGCGCCCACTCGATCAGTAACCCCATCAACCAGCGGCAGAGCTCACCTTATGAAATGTTTACTGCAACGCGTTACCCAGGCATCGGTCACCGTGGCGGGCGAGGTGGTGGGCGAGATAGATCGCGGGCTGCTGGTGCTGGTGGGTGTGGAGCCCGAGGACACCGAGCAGACCGTCACCCGCATGGCGGAGCGCCTGCTGCGCTATCGGGTGTTTGCCGACGCCGAGGGCAAAATGAACTTTAACGTTGCCCAAGCGGGGGGTGCCATTCTGCTGGTCTCGCAATTTACGCTGGCCGCCGACACCGCCAGCGGCAACCGGCCAGGGTTCTCGACCGCCGCACCACCCGAGCAGGCATCTGAGTTGTGTGATGCGCTGGCAGAGGCCCTGCGCAGGGGTGATGTCCGGGTCGAGACGGGCCGCTTCGGTGCCGACATGCAGGTGGCACTGGTCAACGACGGCCCGGTGACGTTTCTGCTCGAGGTCTGATTGTTAGGGCCGCTCTCGTTGGTTGTGCTAAACCCCGGTCAAATTTAAAGCTTCCAGACCCATCCAGATTCACCCCATCAGATTGAATTGGGCCGCGTCTCCGCCGGCCCATCACGCTGTTATGGGTCGCAGCGGTATGAAGGCATCAGACCCCATTTTCGAGGATCTATCGTGCAAAAGACGACAAACTGAACAAAAGTTTAGGAATCCCGCGCCATCTGGGTTATGGTAATAGTTGACAAAAGTAGACTATTGCCTGAGCAGTTAGCGATGGGTTCTCGAGCCATCAGAAGCACACGTCTTCGGCCCGTTACAGGCCGCTCATACAACTCGGCAGCGCAACACTTGGGGGCTGACTTTGGTTAAGGGAACTTGGTGCGGCAGGGTCGTGTCACGCCATTCGATGATGTCTTATCTCCTGACGCGCCTGCGTCGCTTCAATCCACCATCTGTGAAGGGTAGTCGTCGACGACGCGGCGGACGCGCCCTGCTGACCACGCTGCTCTTTGGCCTCGTCGGGGCGCTTATGCTCCCTGCGCCCCCGGCGTCTGCTGAGGTGTTCGGCACGATCACGACGCCTGGTGATGGTTGGGATGTGACGTTTCATCCAACGAATCAGAACTACGCGTTCTTTGCGCATCACCGCGGCATCGTCTTTGGGTGCTTCTACCGGCTCGATCCTGATGGGGCTGGTTCGATTGAGCAGGGTGATGGCTGCTTTAACGGCGTCTACGATTTGAACATCGGAGGCGCGGTTGGGCAGAAGTCGTCGGCATGGGTGACCTCGGACGGCAACACCGCCTACGTCCCACGTAATAAGGACGCCAGCACGCTCATTGCAAAGGTGGACATCAGCGACGCAGATCCAATGAACTGGTCAGTCACCGGGACGGTGGATTGGGCTGCAGCCATGCAGTACTTCACGAACTCGGTGATGGTCGATGACGTGCTGTACGCCTTGTCTTCGAGCGGGTGGCTCACGTTGGACACAACGAATAACGACACGGCAGGCCAGGTTGCGTTCAACGGCACCGGGCCGGACTACTACTCAACCATCTATGAAGCGGACGGCAAGCTGTGGGCCGTTTCGAGCGACTGGTACCTGCACTGCTTCGACCCGGCTGATGGTGCGCTTTGTGACCACAACGGCTGGACGAACGGCAAGAGCACCAATCAGTTCACAACGTCAACCCCTCACCCAGACGCCGTTGTTGAGTACCGAAACACCGACGGCAGCTTTGGTGGTTTCTGCGTTGCCCACGGAACAAATTGGGCCACGTACGCCTGCCTCAACGCTGACGGCTTGCTCGACCCGAACGCTGGCCAACCCGACGCGATGGTCAACCCGTTCGAGCAGATGCAGAACGCGATGGGCAACCAAAACTGGGGATACTCAGCCTGGTACGGTCAATTTTACGTGACCCCCCAGCATCAGGTCATCATCCACGAGCCGCTCAATAGCCCGCAGGATTACTACTGCTGGGATTACACGACGCAAGCGGCGTGCGCGAACTTCAATATTTCGGGCAACAACGCCTACCCCGGTAAGGCGTACACGATCGTCCAGGACCCGTGGATTGACACGTGCTTCTGGTCAAACGCTGACGACAAGAAGATTGGCGTCTGGAACAGCTCCCATACCGGTGCGTTCGCGACGTCGGGCGGCGAGTGCGACCTCACTCTTGTCTCAACAAC
>CALKEI010000089.1 GCA_938085095.1 uncultured Luminiphilus sp.
GATACATCAGCCAAGCGTCGGTTTCTTCAAGAAAATACTCAGGGATCCGCTCCACTTCGCGCCGGGCAGGCTTGTAATAGGGTACGGCCACGCGAATATCTGACGGGGTATTCAGCCGCGCAAGATCCTCGAGCCGCTCAATTACCGCATCCACCGTACGACCCGTATCAAAGACGTCATCTACAATGAGCAGCCGATCTTCTGCCGTGACGTTTTTGATCAGGTAATTCAAGCCGTGAACACGAATTGCGCCCAATCGCTGATCGATACCGGCGTCATATGACGAAGTGCGAATCGCTATGTGGTCGGTCTCGACCCCGCAGTAGGCCAAAAACTCCTGCACGGCAATACCGATTGGCACGCCGCCGCGCCAGATTGCAATGATCATGGTGGGCTCAAACCCACTCGAAAATACGCGCTCGGCAAGGCGAAAAGAATCAACCAGCAGCTGGTCGGCTGAAAGGTACTGTTTGTCGCTCATCGTATCGAGATTCTCACCGCAGAGAGGGTATAGTCACCGCTGCAGACAACCAGACGGCGACAACAAGACGTTAACGTGAAAAAGCAATTTATTGAAGAGGAACAGTTGCTCGAGGAGGCCTTTAAGCTGGCCGTCACTATTTTTGATAGTGGCTTTCGACCGGACTTTATTGTGGGCGTCTGGCGAGGCGGATCCACCGTGGGTATTTACGTGCAGGAGTGCCTGCAGTATCTGGGCGTCAAAACGGACCATATTTCTATCAGGACCTCTTATCGCGGCCAGCCCAGTTATGGCCAGCTCGTCGACAACCCCGATAGCATTCGGGTGCACGGCTTGCAGTACCTGTTCGAGAACCTGAACCGCGATAACAAACTGCTTATCGTCGATGACGTGTTCAGCTCGGGCTACAACGTGGAGGCCGTCATACGGCGATTAGAGAAAAAGTGTCGGCGCAATATGCCCGAGGAAGTTCGGGTGGCCGTGCCCTACTTCAAACCCGGAAAAAACCTGAGCGGCAGAAGGCCCGATTACTTTTTGCACACCACAGAGGACTGGCTGGTGTTGCCCTACGAGTTGCAGGGTTTATCGATAGAAGACATTATCGAACACAAACCTAAGGTCGCACCCATCTTGAGCAATGCGATCAAACAAACCTGACCGGATGGGAAGCGCGAAATCGGTCGCCTAGCTAAAACGAGAGAAGGAATAGCGGTATGGCAGAGTGTGGATGCGGACGAAGCCCGACGGGGCAATGTATTGGCTGGCACAACCTCTCCGAGGAAGAGTACCAGCAAAAGCTGAAAGAACACGAAGAGAAGGCAGCTGAGGACGACGCCGCTGACTAAGCAGCGCGTGCGCAGCCAGCGGAGCGCTCTCGGGCCCAGCTCGTCGTTGTCCTCCATGTAATCCGGATTTCAGTCTATGAAGATGTCAAAGCTTTTTCCCTCGGCGTTTATCTTATTGGCCATATGCTGCTTGCAAGCGGCAACCGCCCTCGCACACCAGCATGCTCCCCCCCTCGATAGAGAGGCTTTGCTGCAGGGCTTTGAATGGGATGTGGACGCGGCGGAGATTACGGCCGAGCAAGTCGCCGACGGCCTCTACGTGTTATTCGGGTTGGGCGGCAATATCGCTGTATCCATTGGGCCCGACGGTGTACTCATTGTCGATGACCAACTGCCGGAGCTTGCGGGCCGCATAAAGACCGCGATTAAGGGCCTGGGTGGGGGTGACATCAACTACATCGTTAACACCCATTGGCATTTTGATCATGCCGACGGGAACCTCGCACTGGGCCCGGAGGGCAGTACAATCGTCGCCCATAAAAATGCGCGACACGACATGGCCGAGGGCGGCATGATCGATATGGTGATTGCCCAATATCAGCAGCCACCCTACCCCTCTGACGCGCTCCCAGAATTAACCTTCACGCAAGACATGGCGCTCCATTTTAACGGCGGCGAAATAGAACTGATGCATTTCTCGGCGGCACACACCAACGGTGATGCGGCCGTATTCTTTCGGAAGCAGAATGCGGTTCATATGGGCGATGTATTTAATAATTCCGGCTACCCGTTTGTTGACGTCGGGAGCGGCGGTGACGTCGATGGCATGATCCGCTTTTGCGAGCAGACCCTCGAAGCTATTGATCAAGATACGATCGTGATCCCGGGACACGGCCCAGTTACAAATTACGAGACGCTGGCGAACTACGTTGCCATGTTGCGGACGGTCCGAGATCGCATTCAGGCTATGATCGACGCGGGCATGAGCTTGAAAGAAGTCTCTGCGGCCAAACCGACCGCCAACTTTGACGCTGTTCACGGACCCGAGGCTGCCTCATTGGGATTTGTAAACCGGGTTTACACCAGCCTACTGGGTAAACAGTAAGCAAGTAGATAAGTCCTGTCCAAGGCACGATGCGGTCGGGGCCAAGGTTGAATTGAGACGAAAATGTTGAAAGCGAGGCTCATATTCATGCTGTCTTGGACGGCGTTTGCCTGGGCTAACTTTGTTGTGGGCGCTCTCGTTATAGGCGGCGTGTCGCGCGGCTGGCAGGCACAGATGCCGACCAATAGAGCCGAATGGTTCCTTGTGGGCGCGTCTCCCATCGTTTGGTTTCTGCTCTATATGCTGACAGGGCGCGCCAGAGTCCTACCGTGGAAAACATAGGGCGAAGATCGGTATCGCGTAATGGAGGCTCGGGTCGGAATCGAACCGGCGTTGACGGATTTGCAATCCGCTGCATAACCACTCTGCCACCGAGCCTTGGGGCATCGCTTTGACGAGGGACCTCGCCAAGGCGCCGGATTATACACACCCATCGTCAAAATCGGGAAATCATGTCGCACTGCCGGCGAGATGACTTCGAGCCGTAAGCCGTTATGATGGTCGCCTCTAAAACATAACAAGAGTAGACGTATGCCCCGCCTTACCGACCTCGCAGCCGCTGTTGTTGCCGCTATCGCTGTTTCTTCGCCTGCCGCCCACGCCGAGACGCCCCCTTATTCCACAGGCATCAATACGGATTATCCGAAACAAGTTTTTTTTGGTGACCTGCATTTACACTCCAACATTTCGGCTGATGCGCAATCCATGGGTAACCTGCTCCTGACCAGCGCAGACGCGTATCGCTTTGCGCGCGGGGAAAAAGTCGTTGCGTCGAACGGCCTTCCAGCAAAATTGAAGCGCCCCCTCGATTTTTTAGCCGTGACAGATCACGCCGAGTTCATGGGCATATATCGCATGTTCAACCTCCAAGACCCCAGATTGATGTCTACGCCGCTGGGACAGGCGTGGAAAGAAAAATACGGAACCAGCATAAGTAAGGAGACCATGGAGCAGGGTCCGATTGATGACACAGCCAGCAATCCGATACTCGAGTTTGTGGTGAGCATCAACGATCCAAATCCAGAGCGGGACGACTACCCCCAAGAGATAAGAACCGCTATTTGGACTGACGTGGCACGAACGGCGGACGAGTTCAACAGCCCCGGTGTATTTACGGCTTTTTCAGCCTACGAATGGACCGCCATGTATGAAGGCAATAATCTCCACCGCTGCGTGATTCTCAAGGATAACGCCGACGTGGTAACGGATTGGCTGCCCTACTCCGCGCAATCCTCGAGTAATCCAGAGGACCTATGGGCCGCGCTGAAAGAATATGAAAGCCGGACCGGAGGCGAGGCACTTTCTATCCCTCACAACGGCAACTTGAGCAACGGCCTCATGTGGGACATGGTGGACTACGAGGGCGGCGCCATTACCCGTGACTACGCCGAAGCACGCATGCGATGGGAGCCCATTGCAGAGGTCACTCAGTTAAAGGGCGATAGCGAAACGCATCCGAGCCTGTCTCCTGATGACCCGGTTGCCGAGTTCGAACGCTGGGACGAATTCAATATCTCCAACACGATAAAAACCACGCCCGATATGTATCCCGGGTCCTACGCTCGCTCCGCACTGCGACGTGGGTTGTCGCTCGAACGCAGCGCAGGTGCCAACCCCTATGCCTTTGGCATGATCGGCAGCACCGACGATCACACGTCTCTGGCCACGGCTGAAGAAGACAACTTCTTCGGCAAGTTCGCCAATTCAGAACCGGGTATTCGGACACCCGACTCCCGCATGGCGGGACTCAACGCCGACTGGGAACTGGGTGCCTCAGGCCTTGCGGCTGTATGGGCACCTCAGAATACCCGGGAAGATCTCTTTGCCAGCATGAAGCGACGCGAGGTCTACGCGACCACCGGTTCACGCATTGTCTTGCGATTCTTCGGAGGCTGGGACTACGCGCCCAACAGCGTGCATAGCCCCTACTTCGAGACGATCGGCTATCGCGACGGCGTGCCGATGGGAGGCGAACTCACTCCACAAGGCAGCGACGCGCCGACCTTCATGGTGCAGGCTATGAAAGACCCAGACGCTGCCAATCTGGATCAGGTTCAGATTATCAAGGGCTGGATTGACGCTGACGGCGTCACTCACGAAAAAATTTACTACGTGGCACTCTCGGATGATCGCGATATCGACCCCGCAACAGGGCAGCCCGAACCCGTAGGCTCTACCGTTGATTTAGAGACGGTCAGCTTTTCTAATACTATAGGCGCCGTCCAGCTCAGTGCGCAGTGGACAGATCCTGACTTTGACACTCAGCAGGCCGCCTTTTATTACGCACGAGCGATTGAGATTCCCCGCCCCCGCTGGAGTGAGTACGACCGCAAATACTTCGGCCTGGACTTTAAGGACGCACCCCGCACAGTCCAAGATCGCGCCTATTCGTCCCCCATCTGGTATCGGCCATAATTGCTGCCTTGAAGTCAGTCAATACGCCGCATAGATAGGGCAAATTTACGCGTAAAGGCTACCGATCGTGGGCAATCGATGACACAATAGAGCCAGAATCAGATTTAACAAAAATCATCACTTGGGGGGCGCGGTCAATGACCGGGCAGAGTGAGCGAATTGAAACCAACTGATCTCCGAGACCCGGAATATTTCCATAAGGTCGTCGACTGCCAATACGCGTGTCCCGCGCACACACCTGTCCCTGAATATATCCGACTGATTGCCCAGGAGCGTTATGACGACGCCTATATGGTCAACTGGGAGTCGAACGTATTTCCGGGCATTCTGGGACGCACCTGCGATCGTCCTTGTGAGCCGGCCTGCCGGCGAGGAAGGGTAGAAGAAGAGCCCGTCGCCATCTGTCGTCTCAAGCGCGTCGCTGCAGACAACAAAGACTCAATAATCGATCGCCTGCCCAAGATTCCGCACCGAAAAAACGGCAAGAAAATCGCGCTGATTGGCGGAGGACCCGCCTCACTCACCGTTGCGCGAGATCTTGCGCCACTCGGCTATCAACTCGACCTTTACGATGACCAGCCTGCGGGTGGCGGCTTTATGCGCAGTCAGATCCCTTCGTTTCGGTTACCACCGACAGTGCTGGATGAAGAAGTCGACTATATCCTCGATATGGGCGTCCATACCCATTTCAAAACTTACGTAGACAGCCTGAAGTCAGTATTGGATAAGGGTTACGACGCCGTCTTTGTGGGTACCGGGGCGCCGCGGGGCAGTAACCTCGACATCCCGGGCCGCGAGGAATCGAGCAAACATATTCATGTCGGTATCGAATGGCTGGGCTCAGTTGCCTTCGAGCACATTCATAAGATCGGCAAACGCGTGCTGGTGTTGGGTGGCGGTAACACCGCAATGGACTGCTGCCGCACAGCGCGCCGTTTGGGCGGCGAAGACGTGAAGGTCGTCGTGCGCTCCGAGTTCGCGAAAATGAAAGCCTCTCCCTGGGAAATCGAAGATGCTCAGGCCGAAGACATCCCTATTATTAATAACCACGTGCCCAAAGAATTTGTCCATGAAAACGGCAAGCTCCTTGGTATGAAATTTGATCAGGTCGAAGTGGTTTATGACGCGTCGGGCAAGCGCACTCTGGTACCGACGGGCGAGGAAATTTTCTTCGAAGCCGACGAAGTACTCATTGCCATCGGGCAGGACAACGCGTTCCCATGGATCGAGCGCAACCTCGGGATTGAGTTTGGCAAATGGGACATGCCTCAGGTTGACGAGAGCACCTTTCAATCAACCAATTCCAAGGTATTTTTTGGCGGCGACGCCGCGTTTGGTCCAGAGAACATCATCACTGCGGTGGCGCATGGCCATCAGGCCGCGGTCTCCATTGACCTCTTCCTCTCAGGCAAATCGGTTCGACAGCGCCCGGCTCCGGGGGTGAATCTTATCAGCCAAAAAATGGGTGTTCATGAGTGGAGCTACGACAATCTGGTAACGATTGACCTGCGGCAGAAAGTGCCCCACGTAGACAAGGTCGTCGCGCTGAAAGACCGAAAGGTCGAGGTGGAACTGGGCTTTGATATCGACACCGCTTACCGGGAAGCCGAACGATGCCTGAACTGCGATGTACAAACGGTATTTGACGGCGCCAAGTGTATCGAGTGCGATGGCTGTACCGATATTTGTCCCACTGACTGCATTAACTTCATCGACAACTCTGAAGAACCCGTGATGCGTCGATCGCTTCGCGCCCCGGCGAACGTCGAGACGCAGGATCTGTACGTGTCAGAGCGCTTGGTGCAAACAGACCGCGTGATGGTCAAAGACGAGAATGTTTGCCTGCACTGCGGCCTGTGTGCAGAACGCTGCCCCACCGGTGCGTGGGACATGCAACGCTTCCTCTACTCGGTGACAAAGGCTGGCTAGTCATGCAACCCAAGCAATCGATTAACGACTTCGTCATCAAATTCGCCAACGTGAATGGCACTGGCTCGGCGAGCGCCAACGGCATGTTTGCCAAGGCAATCTTCCGCATGGGTATACCGGTGAGCCCACGAAACATTTTTCCCTCCAATATTCAGGGGCTGCCTACCTGGTACGAGGTCAGAATCAGCCAGGACGGGTACCTGGGCCGTCGCGGCGGAATCGACATGATGGTCAGCGTCAACCCGCAGAGCTTCGCCAAGGATGTCTCTGAGGTCGACCCTGGTGGCTATATGGTCTATGACTCCACCAAGCCGCTCGATCTCCGACACGTAAGGCGCGATATTCATTATCTCGGCATTCCCCTTACTGAAATGTGTTTGCGCGAGTACACCGACTCACGGCAGCGTCAGCTATTCAAAAACGTTATCTACGTTGGCGCGCTGGCGGCACTCTTGAACATCGACTTTTCGATCCTCAAGGATCTTGTCAGCGAGCAGTTCAAGGGTAAAGAGAAGCTGATAACCCCGAATATTCAGGCGCTGGAAATGGGTCATCAGTATGCGTCTACCCACTTTGAATGCCCGCTTGGTATTCACCTGAAAGCGGGAGAGCAAAATCCGAAGCACATCGAAGAGTTCGATCACATTCTCATGGACGGCAACACCGCCACCGCTTTGGGCGCCGTTTATGCCGGCGCAACCGTAGCCGCCTGGTATCCCATTACCCCCTCCACTTCGGTAGTGGACGCTTTTGAAAAATACTGCCGCCGGCTGCGAATCGATCCGGGCACGGGCAAGAAAAATTACGCCATCGTTCAGGCCGAGGATGAGCTGTCGGCGATGGGAATGGTGATTGGCGCCAACTGGAACGGTGCGCGAGCCTTCACCGCGACCAGCGGCCCGGGCGTCTCGCTGATGAGCGAATTTTTGGGCCTCGCTTACTTTGCCGAGGTGCCCGCGGTACTCGTTGACGTGCAGCGAGCCGGCCCCTCCACGGGCATGCCAACGCGCACCCAGCAGTCGGATATTCTCGCTGCGGCCTATGCATCGCACGGGGATACGAAACACGTGTTGTTTTTCCCGGCAACCCCGGCTGAATGCTTCAGCATGACCGTTGAAGCATTTGATCTGGCTGAACGATTGCAGACGCCTATTATTATCATGAGCGACCTCGACCTCGGCATGAACGAGTGGATGTCTCCCCCGCTCGAATTTGATGACAGCTACCGCTACGACCGAGGCAAAGTACTGACTGGCGAGGAACTCGAAGCGATGACCGAGCGCTTCGGGCGCTATCTGGACGTCGACGGTGATGGCATCCCCTATCGCACCTATCCCGGAGCGCACCCCACCAAAGGGGCTTATTTCACCCGAGGCAGCTCAAGAGATGAGTATGCGGCGTACACCGAAGATGGTGATGTCTATGTGCGCAACATGGATCGGCTACTCAAAAAGTTCGAGACCGCCAAGTCACTCGTGCCCGAAGCCAAGGTCAAGCCGGCCGCGGAGCCCACGCAGGACGCCCTGCTGTTCTTTGGCACAACGGCTTCTCCCGCCTATGAAGCACTGGAAACACTCGAAAAAGAAGGCATCCACCTCGACACACTGAGGCTGAGATCCTTTCCCTTCACGCAGGAGGTCGAGGACTTTATCGAGGAACATGACCGTATTTTTGTGATTGAACAAAACCGTGACGGCCAAATGCGCAGGCTTTTACTGAACGAGACCAATGTCGAAGCTAACGCGAAATTGATCTCCGTTGTGGAGTATGACGGCCTGCCGGTGACGGCTCGCAAAATAGCCAGCGTAATTCGAGGGGCGATGGGGATTAACAACGTCACGCCGCTTGTACCCAAGGAAAAGGAACTCGCCTGATGACTTATGCCAAACCTGCTTTCCGACATCCTGACGCGCGCACCAACGACGTGGGCTGTACGCGGCGCGACTACGAAGGCGGCCTGTCTACGCTGTGCGCAGGCTGTGGCCATGACTCGATCAGCGCGGCAATTATCGACGCTTGCTTCGAGCTGTCCATTGAGCCGCATCGGGTAGCCAAACTCTCGGGTATCGG